>JANNGY010000289.1:0-44865 GCA_031404095.1 Betaproteobacteria bacterium
CGCCCTAAGGGGCGAATGGCTGGGTGAAGGTAGCGGGCTGAACGGCATTCGCCCTAAGGGGCGAATGGCTGGGTGACCTTGGCAAGACGTTGCGGGATTCGTAAAAAGACATAGGAGATTCAAATGGCAGATCCGATGAAAATTCGCGCCAGCGTCATGGGCGACAAAGTGGTGGTAAAGGTATTGATGGCGCATGAGATGGAAACTGGCCAGCGCAAGGATTCCGCTGGAAAAACCGTTCCCGCCTGGTTCATCCAGAGCGTGACGGCAACCCATAATGGCAAGACTGTTCTTTCCGCGCAATGGGGTCCGGCGGTTTCTAAAAATCCCTTTCTGGAATTTCGTTTCTCGGGCGGCAAGGCAGGCGAAAAGGTGGTTGTCACCTGGACCGACAACAAGGGTGACAAGCGTACCGACGAAGCGACGATTTCCTGAGCGGCGGCTGACATGAACCTGTTATCGACGATCAATCGGGCATTACTGGCGTTTCTTGCCGCTGCGGCGGTCACGTTTGCCTACGCGGCCGGAAAGGACGAACCCATCAAGGTGATATATCACATGGACACGGGGCTTGAGCAGGCGACCAAGGGTCTTCGCAATGTCAAGAACCATCTCGACGTCGATCCGGCCACGAAAATTGTCGTGGTCGCGCATGCACTGGGCGTCCAGTTCCTGCTCGATGGCGCCGTGAATGCGACGGGCAATCCGTTCAACATTCCGGTCGAGGAACTTGCCGCGCGCGGGGTTGAGTTTCGCGTTTGCGAGATCACGCTCAAGTCGAACAAGATTGATCCGAAGAAATTGCTGCCGCAGACGAAACTGGTGCCGTCAGGTGTCGTGGAAATCGGCCGCCTTCAAGCCCGGGAGGGTTTTGCCTACCTCAAGCCGTGATTTACTTTGCGTCACCTGGCCGCGATAAACGCTTCGGCCGCGAATACAAAAAAACAGGTTGTTACATTCCAGGAGGAGTGACATGCAAGAGATCAAGCGAGTAACAATTGCCGTTGCGATGATTGCGGCGTCATTGGCGGGCGCGCTGGCCGCTTCGACGTCGGCGGCGCAAGGCGGCGGCGGTGACGCCACCGTGAAGGAAATAGAAAAGTACCGCCAGGCACTCGGCGATGGCAACCCGGCCGAGTTGTGGGAGGCGCGCGGCGAAGGATTGTGGAAAACAAAACGCGGGCCGAAAAATGCCTCGCTTGAGCAATGCGATATCGGCGTCGGGCCCGGCAAGGTGAAGGGCGCCTACGCGGTGCTACCGAAGTATTTTGTCGATACCGACAAGGTGGAGGATCTCGAATCGCGCCTGGTCACCTGCATGGTGATGTTGCAGGGGTTCAGCTACGAAGCGGCGAAGAAAAACCCCTTCGGCAGTCCCGATCGCAAGTCCGATATGGAAGCGCTGGTCGCCTATGTCACCGGGGAGGCGCGCGGCATGAAGATGAATGTCGCCGTCGATCATCCGAAGGAAAAGGAAGCCTACGACATCGGCAAGAAGATTTTCTTCCATCGCGGCGGCCCGCATGACTTCGCCTGCGCGACCTGTCATGGCCTGGACAATCAGCGCATCCGTTTGCAGGATTTGCCGAATCTCACCAAGACCGAACCGGCGCAACGCGCCTACACCTCATGGCCCGCCTACCGCGTATCGCAGGGCGAGCTGCGAACATTCCAGTGGCGCTTGAACGATTGCTTCCGGCAGCAGCGCTTTCCGGAAATGGAGTTCATCTCCCAGGGTTCGATCGCTCTGACGTCCTATCTGGCCAAAAACGCCAACGGCGGCGTGCTGGCCGCCCCGGCGATCAAACGATAAGGAGTGGGCATGAAAAATATCAAATTCGCTTCTTTGTCGGCGGCCGTGTGCGTGTCGTTCGCGCAGTTTTGCGTTGCAGCGCAACCCTCGACGCCTTCGCAGGCTGAAATCGTCATGCTCGGGTCTTTCAAGGATCGGGGGCAAGCAAAAGTGGAGCGCTTGAATCAGGACGAGACTCAGCGTCTGTGTTCCCTATATCCCGTCAAGCGGCCCAAGGAAATGTCCGCGAAAATCGAAGCACTCAACATGAAGGCGATGAAGTATCCGGCGGATGGCAAGCTGCTGGGCGACTGGAAGGAGGGCGAAAAAATCGCGCAGTCGGGTGTCGGTATGCAATTCAGCGATGACCCAAAGAAACCAGCCGGCGCCAACTGCTACGCGTGCCACCAGTTGTCCAAGGCGGAAATCTCGTTCGGCAACATGGGCCCGAGCCTCTACCATTTCGGCAAGCTGCGCGGCTTCAACGAGGCCAACCAGAAATACGCATACGGGAAAATCTACAACTCCCAGGCCTTCTCGGCGTGCACCAACATGCCGCGCTTCGGGCACAACGGCATCCTGACCGAGCAACAGATGAAGGACATCACGGCGTTGCTGATGGATCCCGAATCGCCGGTAAACAAGTAGTTCGAATTCCAGCCCGGCGTGTCCGGGCTTTTTTGCAGGCGTAAACTTAAGGAACCGGTTATGAAGAGCACACCATCGGCCGCCATCGCAATCGGTACGCTTTCACTTCTGCTGTGTGGTATTCCAGTTACTCATGCCGCTGAGGCGGCGCCGACGTTCAGCGTCAAACTGCTGGCGCCAGAAACGGCATTGAAGGCCGCACAGGCCGCCCTGGCCAAATGTCGCAAGGATGGATTTCAGACGGCGGTGGCGGTGGTTGACCGCGCCGGTGTGGTGCAGGTTGTACTGCGCGACCGTTACGCCGGCGCGCACACTCCCGACATGGCTGTCGCCAAAGCGTGGACCTCGGCCAGTTTCAAGCAGCCGACCACATTGCTCGCAATCGAGACGCAGCCCGGCAAGCCGATGAGCGGAGTTCGCCATTTGCCAAGAGTGATGCTGGCGGGTGGCGGGCTGCCAATCGAGGCGGCGGGTAACGTGCTGGGCGCCATTGCCGTTTCGGGCGCGCCGAGTGGCGATGCGGATGATGTTTGCGCCAAGGCCGGCATCAAGGCCATTACCGACGATATCGAATTCTAGAAGGTTCGGGGAGCATGTCGAACCTGAGCCGTCGCGAATTTCTTCACTTGCTCGCAGTCGCCGGCGCGGGCGGGTTTGCGCTCGAGCACGGGACAGTCCTCGCTGCCAGCGGCAAGGCCTCATCACTTTACGATTTGCCGCGTTTCGGTAATGTGCACTTTCTACATATGACCGATTGTCACGCGCAGTTGATGCCAATCTATTTTCGCGAACCGAACGTCAATCTTGGTATCGCCGGGTCAGCGGGACAGCCGCCCCATCTTGTGGGCGAGAAATTGCTGAAACAATTCGGCATCAAGCCGGGTAGCGCCGAAGCATACGCCTTCACTTATCTGGAATTCGAGAAAGCAGCGCGTACTTACGGAAAGGTCGGCGGCTTCGCGCATCTCGCGACCCTGGTAAAGCAATTGAAGGCGTCGCGACCGGGCGCTTTGCTGCTCGACGGTGGCGATACCTGGCAGGGTTCTGCCACGGCACTGTGGACCAAGGGGCAGGACATGGTCGATGCCGCCCTCGAACTCGGCGTCAATGTGATGACCGGCCACTGGGAATTTACTTTGGGAGACAAGCGGGTCAAGGAAATCGTCGACAAGGACTTCAAGGGCAAGGTCGATTTCATTGCGCAGAACGTGCAGACGGCCGATTTTGGCGATCCGGTCTTTCCACCCTATGTGTTGAATGAAATGAACGGCGTGCCGGTGGCAATCATTGGCCAGGCATTTCCGTACACGCCGATTGCCAATCCGCGCTACCTCACGCCGGAATGGAGTTTTGGCATCAAGGAAGCGGAGTTGCAGAAAGTGGTCGACGAAGTCCGCGCCAAGGGCGTTCAGGTGGTGGTGCTGCTCTCGCACAATGGCATGGATGTCGATCTGAAACTGGCGTCACGCGTAACAGGTATCGACGCCATTCTTGGCGGCCACACGCACGATGGCGTGCCGGCGCCGGTCGCCGTCAAGAACAGCAAAGGCGTGACGCTGGTGACCAATGCGGGTTCAAACAGCAAGTTTCTCGGCGTTCTCGATTTTGACGTGAAGAACGGAAAGATTGCCGATTTTCGCTATCGCCTTCTGCCCGTCTTCGCCAACCTGCTGCCGGCCGACAAGAACATGGACGCGCTCATCACCAGGATTCGTGCGCCGTTTGAAGCAAAACTGGCGGAGAAACTGGCCATTACCGAAGGCCTGCTATACCGGCGCGGCAATTTCAACGGCACCTTCGACCAGTTGATTCTCGACGGGTTGATGGACGTGAAGGGCGCGGAGATGGCGTTTTCGCCGGGATTTCGCTGGGGCACGTCGCTGCTGCCCGGACAGGCCATCACCATGGAACACCTGATGGACCAGACGGCGATTACCTATCCGTACGCGACAGTGAACGAATTTACCGGCGAGATGATAAAGACCATTCTGGAAGATGTGGCCGACAACCTGTTCAATCCCGATCCGTACTATCAGCAGGGGGGTGACATGGTGCGGGTCGGCGGATTGGCCTACACCTGCGATCCAAAGGGCAAGATGGGTGGCCGCATCAGCAACATGATGTTGAAAGGAAAGCCCATCGATGCCGCCAGAAAATACAGGGTCGCAGGATGGGCGCCGGTTGCCGAAGGCGCCAGTGGCGAGCCGATCTGGGAACTGATGGCGAGCTATCTGCGCGACAAGAAGACCATCCAGCCGAAAAAGCTGAACTTGCCGGAACTGATTGGAATGAAAGGCAATGCCGGGATTGCATGATGGTCGCGCGTTCAAGCAGGCTGTTTTTGTTCTTGCTGATCCTCGGTGCCCGCGTTGGCCTTGCCGGTGCTGCGGCTGCCGGGTTCCCGGCGCTTACGCCGCAGAAAGTTGCGCCGGATGTGTACCTGTTCCAGGGCAAGGCGGGTGCCGCCTCGCTGGAAAATCGCGGCTTCAATTCGAACGCGGGATTTGTCGTCACACGCGATGGTGTCGTGGTCATCGATGCGCTGGGCACGCCGGCATTAGGAGAGGCGATGGTCGCGGCGATCCGCAAGATCACCAGCAAGCCGATCCGCAAGGTTATCGTTACGCATTATCACGCCGATCACTTCTATGGGTTGCCGGCGTTCAAGAAGGCCGGTGCTGAAGTATGGGCACATCGCGATGCGCGCGAGTATCTCGACGGGCCCGATGGTGCCGCGCGGCTTGCGCAACGGCGCGCCGATCTTGCGCCCTGGGTCGATGGTGCCACTCAACTGGTGCCGGCGGATGTGTGGCTGGACGGCAATCGTACGTTTAGTTTGGGGGGCACCAAGTTCGAAATTGTCCACCTGGGTCCGGCGCATTCGCCGGACGACATCATCATCGTGGTCGGAAATTCCGGTGTGATCTTTACCGGCGACATCCTGTTTACCGGCCGTATTCCCTTTGTGGGTGAAGCCGATAGCAAGCGTTGGCTGCAGACCTTTGCAAGATTGCTAGAACTCAAACCCCAAATCATGGTTACCGGACATGGTGAGCCTTCGCGCAATCCATCGGCAGACCTGGCGCTCACCAGGGACTACCTCACCTATCTTCGTCAGGTGATGGGCAGGGCGGTGGAGGATTTTGTGTCCTTTGACGAAGCCTACGCTGGCGCCGACTGGAGCCGTTTTGCCAAAATACCGGCTTTTGAAGCGGCCAATCGCATCAATGCCTACGGGACCTACCTGCTGATGGAGAGGGAATCGCTGTCGAAAAAATGACTCTTGAATGTGCGGTCAAGCGGTGCTTGATATTGCAAGGTATGGCTGCACTGTCATTGTTCGCGTGGCCAATCGCTTCGCTGGCGCAATCGTCGCTCACGCCTGCGCGCGACCTGCCCGCAGATGCGAAACAGGTCGCGAGCAGTGGGGTGCCGCTGATTGTGCTGGTGAGCCTGCCGGGGTGTCCACATTGTGAAATTGTCAGACGGTCCCATTTGCTTCCGCTGTTGCGGGAAGGGCGCGCGCCGCTTAAGCCGCTAGTCAGGCAGATCGAGATGAATGGCCGGGATGTCTTGCGGGACTTCGATGGACGGATGACCACGCACGGCGCATTTGCCAGCCGCCACAAGATCAGGATTGCACCTGTCGTGCTGTTTTTTGATGCTGCAGGTCAATTGGTCGCCGAGCCGCTGGTGGGCGCAATGATTCCCGATTTCTATGGCGCCTACTTCGATGCGGCACTAACCGAAGCCACGCTGAAAGTGCGAAGCGGGCGGGCTGGCAGGCTGTCGGACTTAAAGAATCGAAGCGAAATGTGATATGGGCGAGGGCAGATTTCTCCGATTTTCAAGCCAATGGTTGTTCCATTGGCGCCGAAAAGCGGGGAAATATGCACCGGCCAGAACCTGCCCCGGACTTGATCCGGGGTCATTTTGCAGCCGATTACCTTTAAGTCCGACTGGCTGCTAGTCCTTGAACTTGTAGTGTGTCGCGTTCAGGTAAGCCGCAATGGCCGTTTCGTCATCCGGAAATAGTCCGAGTTTAAGCTGACTATTGCAGCGTTCGACTTGCGGTAGCAGTTTGCTGCGGGCAGTGACCCGACGGTCCTTGCGTGAGTACATCGCAGAACCATCGCCTCCAACTTTGCTGATGTGGCAAGCCTCGCATTTCGCCTCGGTGACCAGTTTCTTGCCGGTCTCAAGCTGACCCTTGGCGGGCTCAGCCGAAGCGAAACCCGTTGTGCAGACAAGCGCGATCGCGCCGGCAATAGGCAAAAAACCGCGAATCGGACTGGTCTGCATACGAATTCTTTCAAGCAAACAGGAAGATGCCAGTATACGTCGTCCAACCTCGCGGACAATGAGTTAATGCCAGTTTGGCGTTGACCCGACGGCTCAAAAAAGGTTAAAATTGCGGTTCGTTTGGATCAGCAAATGATCCATGAGCGACAATTCCCTGATAGCTCAGTTGGTAGAGCGACGGACTGTTAATCCGCAGGTCCCTGGTTCGAGCCCAGGTCGGGGAGCCATAATATTCAATGACTTAGCCCGCTTGAACCGGTGGGCTTTTTCTCTTCTGACGGCCGCGTAGACGGTGTGCAGGTTTTCCCGGTCAATGTGTGGCGGACTTTCCGCCTCGCGCTTTACGTGGAGCATATGTCATGCAAGAAATCATGCAGTACCTGAAAAAGAATGGCCAGCGCTTTGATTCGGAAATCGCCGCGGCGACGGGAATTCCGTTGACCAAGGTGCGAGGTATGTTGTCGGACCTGTCCGCGCAAGGTGAGATTTCACGTTGCAGCGTCACGCGCTTCAACGACGGCAAGAAAATCGAAGGCATGCTCTGCCGGGTGGCCGGATATATTCCGCCAAAGAGCCCCGGCCGCAAGCCCGGAGCCTGAAGCCGGCCGGCGAACGCGCCGGCGGCTAACATTTTGTTTGCCACGCGGAAGTTTCACCTGAACCGGTTGCAGCCGAGATCAACATCCGCGGTGTTCAGACATCCGCTGCAATCCTGTTCTTTCGCCGGCTCAGCGCGTGAGGTAATGGCTGCCGAGCCGCAGCGCCAATTGCGACAGGCAGACCATGCCGATGCGCCCGCGCAAGGCAATTCCCGCCAGGGCAAGTAAGGCGCCCGTCATTGCCCAGTGTTTTTGCGCATAGCGCAACACGCTCATTGCCGCATCGACTTTCGCCGCGCGGGGCATGAATCCATCTATGGAATCGAAAGCCTGCAAGCGATATTGCGCGGCTTCACCGGCCAACCGATGACGATCCTGCTCCAATATTGCCAAGCGCTTGACCAGTCGACTGTCAATCATGCTTCTCACCTGTGAAGGCGTGTAGTACCGACCGATCTTTGCGCAATTCGTCCCGCGTCATTTCAAATGCGGGCGGTTTGGCGGCCCGCAGCACATTTGAAGAGCGCCAAAGCAATGCACCAATTGACGAAAATACCGCGCAAGGCGTCAATATGGCAATCGCCTGATTCAGATCCCAGAGCATCCACACCATCCAAACCGCTGCAAAGAGGCCCGCGAGCATCAATGCCATACCCGCGAGAACCATCCGCAACGCGATGCGCAGTTGCCAGATACGCTCGGCCTCCCATTCATTGGCGAACTGCGCACACTTGTTTTCGGCAAGGGCGAGTATCGCGACGCCAAGCCGGATAGCGGAAGCAAACAACCCGCGCGGCGCGTCCGCGTTCGGAGGCATGGTCATTTACTGGGTCGAACCGTGAACCTGCCGCAGCTTACATGCACACCTTGGCAACTACCGGCGCGCGACGACTAACCCGAGGAAGAAGCCGACGCCGACGGCTATGCCAACCGCTTGCCACGGGTTTTCATGCGCATAGTGATCCACCTCCGTAACTGCATGTTTGGCCTTGGCCATGGCGGCGCGCTCGGCGCTTTCCAGTTCCACGCGCATCTGTTTCAGTGATTCGGCGACGCGATCGCGCGCGCCCGAGAGTTGGCTACTGGATTGTCCCGCGGTGGCCTTGAGAAGTTCCTCTACATCGGTTACAACACTGCGAAAATCGCCAGCGAGTTTTTGGCGGCTGCTATCAATGGTTGCGGTGTTCATTTTGGCTCCTCATCGTGTCTGATTCGAAACGGTGAATGACGGGCCGCAAATTGCGGACGCCCCCATCATTCAATTCGATTCTGACCACAACGAGTTTGCGGACATTGACGATCGTCAACGGTCGCGCAAATAATAGCATGCGAAGCGAATGCGGCTAGGCGCTTGGCAGGCAGCCACAAGGTATAACACGCTCCCTGATCCAATCCGTGTTCGTCCGCGCGTTGCCCGGCCCGTCGAACTCAATGTGACATCAAAACTGGTACGGTCATGCTCTCAAGCAAAGTGCGGGTGACGCCGCCCAGAACGAATTCAAACGTGCGCGAATGCCCGTAAGCGCCCATGACGATGAGATCGCTTCCGAGGTCTGCCGCGAGGGACAGGATTTGATTGCCGACATCCACATCTTCGGCACTTTGCTGGCGAACGTTTACTTGGACTCCATGGCGCGTGAGCCAAAGCGCGATGTCCGCGCCGGGAATGTCTCCCCATTCCGAATCACCCTTTGGATTGAAGGACACAACATTTATCTGGCGTGCTTTTTTCAACAGCGGCAATGCGTCGGCGACCGCCCTGGCCGATTCGCGTGTACCGCTCCACGCGATCAGGACGGATGACCCGCATGACTTGAATTCGCCGGCATAGGGAACCATCAATACCGGTCGGCCAGCGCCGACAATGACACTCGCGGCAAATGACGGGTCTATCCGCAGCTTTTCCGCGCGATCCTCCTGGGTCATCACGAGCAAGTCTGCGTGGCGTGCGTGCAATGTCAGATTGTTGACAATATTCCCGCTGATGCTGCGCCACTCGATCGCGAGCCCGGATTCCTGTTCGGCGGAACTTGCCAGTTCCCGGGCCTTCGCCTGCATTTGCGTGTCAAGTTCGACCTGATAGCTCAGCGCGGCAGCGGCGCCCGGATCCAGTGCCGCGGCGAACAGCGGTTGTTCAAGTGCGTAGACCGAGGCCAGGTGTGAGCCAAATTGGCCGGCAAGGCCGCATGCCACCCGCAGCGTCACTGTATTGCGCGCATGCCCATCCAAATGTACGAGAATCGTCTTGTAGGCCATCATCAGTCTTTCAGCGTTTTCCGATTGGGTTGGGTTAGCGTGCAACCGCTGGTTTTCGATGTCCGCGAGTCCTGGCGCTGGCCCGTTTCACGGGCTTCAACAGTCCTTGTTGCGGATCCTCGCCGACACTGTTCCCGCCCTTCGGTACGATCGATTCTTCTGCGTGATTCAGCATCTTGATTTCAGTGTCTTGCAGGATTTCTCGGTAGGCAGTCCAGTATTCCATGGTGTTCTGTAAATTATCCTGGGAGAACTGTTGCCAGGCCTTGCCGACGGCCAGATGTCCATTGGCATGCGCAAGTGAACTGGCAAGCCGGGACGTGCGTTTTTGGGCGTTATGGATGGCGTCAAGTTGCATATGACGCAAAGCATCAGAGCCCTTGAGGATGCACTGCACCGATGCGAGCCATGCGGCGGACGGTTGCGTGAACGACTGCGCGCGGTTCACGCCGGACGGAACAATCGCCTTCATCCACTGGTTGATGACATCCGGACTTCCGATGCCAGCGGAAATCTGCTTGAAGAAGTTGGGGGTTTGCATGATTTCTCCTCACACGTTGCGCAAATGACCGACCAATGCCGGCCACTTTCAACTTAGCACCAGCAAAGGCCGGCACTTTGATCGCGGTCAAAAAATGTCCAACAATTGGATTACTTTGATGCTTCCGGCACTAAGACATTTCATGCTCGCAACAGGCACCTGTCAGAGCTTCATTTCCGGCTGCTTCCAGGTCCCGTGTTCGTACCGTTCCTGACACGTCAGACATCGTTCTGCGCTAGGCAACGCAATCAGGCGCCGGTAGCCGATCGGGCCATGACACATCACGCAGACGCCATAGGAGCCCCCTTTGATCGCCGCGCGCGCCGCTTCAATGGCCAGCAGTTCGTTGACATCGCGCATCATCATCCCGGTATCAATGTCGTCCAAAAGGTCGGCAACGGATCGCGCGGAGTCGTCCCCCAAAGACTCGAGTTCTGGCAAGTCGCGACCAAATTTCTCGTGGATGGCCTTGCGGACTTCGACACGCAACAACCGCTCGCGCTCATCGAGCGCGACTTTGAGGTGATTTATTTGCACAGTGGTCAGCATGAGGTCACGACAATTGGGTTGAAATTGTTGCGCTCTTGCCTGCTGGGGACACGGCAGGACTACGCGGAATGATGGCGATCATTCAGTGGCACGCGCCATTGCGCTTTCAGCGTACGCAGGCGCCGGACCTATGCATAGCGGCTCTTGGCAACGTGTGCCTTGCGGGCGCGAATACGGGCAGGGCGCAGTTCCAGTTCCTTGGTTATTTCGCGTTCAATGACATCGGCGACCTGCTTCAGATCTCTTGCCATTTCGGCGATCAAATCGTCGAGAGCAACAATACCGATCAATCCGCCTGCCTTATTCACGACCGGCAATCGCCTGATTCCTTTCGCGTTCATGAGGGCAAGGCCTTCGCGGCAACTCATATCGCCCTTGGCGGTCACCAGGGGGCGATTTAACAAATCATCCAGCAGAAAAATGTCCGGATCGAGGTCGAGGGCAACGATGGCCACCACGATATCGCGGTCCGTCACAATGCCGACCGGCTTCGGCGAACGGGAAGGTTTCTCTACAACGACCAGCGCGCCGGCGTGCGCTTCACGCATCTTCCGCGCCGCCTCGACGATTGTCGTATTTCGCGCCGCGATCTGAACGGGATACTTGCATATCGTGGAAAGTCTGCTCATGGTGTACTCCCGGCGATCAGAATTCTCGATTGGTCAACGTCGCCTTCGACGAAGGATCTGGTTCGCGTTTTGGGGGTTTACTGAACCGTTGGTACCGAATCAGCTGAATGTGTTTGGATCTCAATGCTGGTTGTCGCGTTGTTAAGGTGAGAAGTTTCTTTGGTCGTGGCTAGGCCGGGATCGAATTCCGATTCATCGGTGGCCGCAGCCGGACACTCCGCCACCATCTGCGACGCATAATGAAGTTCGGCAATATCTTCCGCCAGGTACTGCAATTCCGATTGGCGCGTCATTCGCATCAACGCCGGGTTACGTTCGTCACCACCGGCTGAGACCAGTAACCTTCCGCCGATCTTGAGTTGCGACCTTAGCGATTCCGGGATCTCCGGAAGTGTCGCTGATACCATGATCGCGTCGTAAGGCGCGTGGTCCGGCCAGCCGCGGGCGCCGTCGGCGTGCCGTACATGCACGTTTCGGCATCCAATGGCGGCCAGCGCGGCGGCCGCCTTTTCAGCTCGCTGGCCGACGCGCTCAACGGTGTAGACGTCTGCGGCAATGTGTGAGAGAACGGCGGATGAATAGCCTGTCCCGGTGCCGATTTCGAGGACTTTCTCCCCGCCCTTGAGGCATAGCTCCTCAATCATCCGCGCCACAACATAGGGCTGTGAAATGGCTTGCCCCTCGGCAACCGCTAGCGACGCATCCTGATAGGCTAATTCGCGAAGGTGCAACGGCAGAAAGACCTCGCGCGGGACCGCCTGAATTGCCTCAAGCACCAACTGCGACTCAATGCCGTGGCCGGCGATATGATTTTCAACCATTGCACTACGCCGTTGCGAAAAATTGATCTTGTTCATTTTTTACCTTCATGAAAGGGCCGCAGAGTCGCGGTCTGTTGCTCATTGCCAGGTCTTCGCTTCAATCGTGCCGGATGCGTGCAACACGTCGGCCTTCAATTGGCACGCCGCGCGGAAGCGGAGAGCCCTTCAGCCCAGGAGCCGTTGCGGCCGGCAATTGCCACGCCTGCGAAGAAGTGCAACTCGTGGTGGCGGAATCCTCCATTGCCAACTGCTCCGTTCAGTATTGATGCTCGGTGGCGGGCTGCTTTGACTTGCGTCAAGCAATGCGCGCGAACCACGAGACGCGGCGTGATGAGAGTAAATTCAGTAGCGCCTGGCCGTTGCCAGTGTGGCGTGGATCAGGCACGCGAGCGCCTGATCCCTGCCGACCTTCAGTGGCAACTCGCCAGTTGGTGCGTCCAGCAGGTGAAAATGGCCCCAAACGCCGCACCGGTGCTGGAGTTTGCCATTTTTATGGCGTTGAAATGACTTGCGCCGTTCAGTGGCCCACGTCTATCAGTTATGCTCTCTCCGGGGAATCCCAATTCGTGTTGCCGACGCATATCCAGACCCGAGTCACATGCCCGTTTTCCATCGACTTGCCGTGTATCACTCGCCAATGCGGTTGAAGGCCTGCCGCCGACATTCGCGCTTCGAGACGGACTGAGCGGGTATGTGTGGAATCGCCGGGATTCTGAGTTCTGCAACAGGTCGTCCGCCCGAGCGCGGCGAACTCGCAGCGATGATCGGCCGGCTTCACCACCGCGGGCCCGATGGCAGCGGATTTCTGATGGATGGCCCGGTCGGACTGGCGCATGCGCGCCTCAGCATTATCGATTTGGCCGGTGGCCAGCAGCCGATCCACAATGAAGGCCGCAACACCTGGGTCGTATTCAACGGCGAGATATTCAACTATGTAGAGCTTCGTCGTGACCTAGAGGCGCAAGGGCACCGGTTTTACACGCACACTGACACTGAAGTCATTGTTCACCTCTATGAGCAATACGGTGAGAAGTTTGTCCAATACCTCAATGGCCAGTTCGCGATTGCGCTCTGGGATGCGCTGCGGCAGACGCTGATACTGGTGCGCGATCGCACCGGAATACGCCCACTTTTTTATGTCGAAGCGGCCGGACGGCTGTTGTTTGCATCCGAGATCAAAGCGTTGTTTGCGCTTCCTGGTGTGCCGCGGCGGATTCGCCCGCAGGCATTGGCTGAAATCTGCACTTACTGGTCTCCGCTGGCGCCGCTCACTTCTTTTGAAGGTGTACTTTCACTTCCGCCAGGCCACTTAATGGTTTTGAGTAATGGCGTCCGGCGAATCAGTCAATATTGGGATTGGGAATTTGCGAAGGCTGTCCAGCACGCTTCGCGAACCGAGACGGAACTTGCGCATGAATTGCGCGAGTTGCTTATCGATGCGGTAAAACTGCAGTTGCGCGCGGACGTTCCGGTCGGTGCCTACCTTAGCGGCGGACTGGATTCCTCGATCATCACTTCGATCATTCACAATTTTACCGACACCCCACTGCGCACCTTTTCGCTCACCTTCGAGGATGCGGAATTTGACGAAAGCGTGTACCAGCAAGAATTGGTCGCGTACCTCGGCACCGATCACACTTCGCTGCGGTGTACTCGCGCGGATATCGCCGCGGCATTTCCACGCACAATTTTCCACACCGAAACGCCGGTCGTCCGCACGGCGCCGACACCGCTGATGCTGTTATCGGGCCATGTTCGCGCGTCGGGCTACAAAGTGGTTCTGACCGGTGAGGGCGCGGATGAAGTATTTGGCGGCTATGACCTTTTCAAAGAGGCAAAGATTCGCCGCTTCATGGCGCGAGTACCGGGTTCAACAATGCGTCCGCGAATCCTCGAGCGGCTCTATCCCTACCTGAAGCACTCTCCCGCGTCCGGTCGTGCGTTCAGCGAAACTTTTTTCAGGGAAGGCTCGGAACATATTGCCGAGCCTTTCTTTGCGCACATTCCGCGCTGGACAACGACGCGGCGTATCGGGCAGTTTTTTTCCGACGAGTTGCGCACTTCAATTGGCGCATGGGATCCATATGCGGCGATTGTGGCGACGCTTCCGGCGGGAATTGGCGGTTGGCTACCGATGGGTCGCGACCAATATGTGGAGGCACACACGCTCATGACCGGGTATCTGCTGTCCTCCCAGGGAGACCGCGTGGCCATGGCCAATTCCATCGAGGGTCGTTTTCCGTTCCTGGACCATCGTCTCATTGAGTTCGCCAATCGGCTCCCGCCACAACTCAAGTTGCATGGATTGACTGAGAAATACCTCCTGAAGAAGGCGATGACCGGCCTGCTTCCCGAGAACGTGCGCACGCGCACGAAACAACCCTACCGCGCGCCGGACAGTCAGAGCTTTTTCAATGCGGGCACGCCGGTTGACTACGTCGCCGAGCAGTTCAGCCGCTCGAGGATTTCCGCGGCGGGATTCTTCGATCCGGACGCGACCGCCAAGTTGTTCGAAAAGTGCCGCGCCGGACGGGTCATCGGTTTTGCAGATAACATGGCGTTCGTTACCATCCTGTCAACTATGTTGCTGCACGAACAGTTCATCCTTGGGCGCGGTTTGGATGTACCGGGTGCGTCACCCCAAGTCTCCGTCGCATAGGCGCATATGAGCACCGCGCATCACTCGCTTGTCCACGAGCCTTTTTTCGAAACCGCCGCGCGTCTGCCAGAAAAGGTCGCGTTGGCCAGTGATGGCAGTCGCCATACCTATTCCGACCTGGCGTTGCATGCTGGTCAACTCGCGGCGCTGTTGGCTGGATGTGGCATCCAACGTGGTGACCGCGTGGCGCTGTTCCTCGATAACAGCGTGGAGTTCGTCATTGGTCTGCTGGCCGCTTCCAGCATCGGTGCGGTATTCATGCCGGTGAGCGGCCTCACAAAAAAGGAAAAACTCGCCTATCTGCTCAACGATGCGCGCGCCAAGGTGCTCATCACCCATGCGGCGCTCCGGGCAACCTGGGCAGACGCGTTGGCCGTCAACACAAGTGTGAGCCTGTGCCTGGTCGTCGACGGTGGCCTGGATTGCACCCACGTTGAGCCGCGCTGCCAGCCGTTTCCGCAAGCGGACCCTTTGCCCGATCTGGCAGCGGCCTGCGTTACTGGTTTGTCGACAGCGAACGAAGAAGATCTTGCAAGCATTATCTATACGTCCGGATCGACTGGCGACCCGAAGGGCGTGATGCTGACGCACCGAAACATGATGTCCGCGCTTCGCTCGGTAATGGCATACCTGCCCATTCGCGAAGACGATGTGATCCTGTGCGTACTCCCAATGGCATTTGGATACGGACTCTATCACTGGCTGCTCACCGCGAAAGTGGGCGCCACACTGATTCTTGAGGGTTCGTTCGCGTTTCCACTCAAGGTAGTGCAGCGTATGGCGGCTGAGCGCGTGACTTTCTTCCCTGGTGTGCCGTCAATATTTACGCAGCTAATCAATGTCAAGGGCTTGGACCAGTTCGACCTTTCCGCATTGCGCGTCTTCACCAATGCAGCCGCAGCCATATCTGAAGAACATATCCGGCGGTTACGCCTGGCGTTTCCCGAGGCCGAGTTCTACTCGATGTATGGGCTTACTGAATGCAAGCGGGTGACCTATCTGCCACCCGCGCAACTTGACACCATACCTGGCAGCGTAGGGCGTGGCATGCCCTATCAGGATCATTGGCTCGCCGACGAATGTGGCGAACCTCTTCCGTTCGGCTGCACCGGGGAATTGGTGGTTCGTGGACCGCATGTGATGCGTGGCTACTGGGAAAAGCCCGAACAGACCGCCGAGCGACTCAAGCCTGCGCCGGCATCGAGTCCATTTGCCGGTGAACTGGTGCTGCACACGGGTGACCTGTTTCGCACGGACGAAGACGGATGGCTCTATTTCGTCGCGCGCAAGGACGATATTGTCAAGACTCGCGGCGAAAAGGTCAGTCCGCGCGAAGTCGAGAACGCCATATACGCGCTGGGCGAAGTACTTGAGGTGGCAGTAATCGGAACGCCGGACGAGCAACTCGGCGCGGCCATCAAGGCTTTCATCATACTTCGACCCGGCGCGAAGCTGAATGAGCGCGATGTTATTCGCCATTGTCTGTCGCGTCTGGAGTCCTTTATGGCGCCGAAGTATGTAGAATTCGTAACCGAGCTGCCAAAAACCGATACTGGCAAGATCAAGAAGTCCAACCTTCGCTAAGCGGAGTGCTGGTGGCGGCACAGCAAGGTGTTCAAAATGGGAGCCAGGCAGATGCAAGACGTGAAGCAGGCCGTTCGCCAATTTCTGCTCGATAACTTCCTGATGGGGAGCAGCGCGACTATCGCCGACGATGCGTCGTTCATGAGGGGGCACGTGCTTGACTCCAGCGGCTTCATGGAACTGGTTCTTTTTCTCGAGGAGTCTTTTGGCGTCAAGGTCGAGGACGCGGAACTGATGCCCGAAAACCTCGACAGCCTGGAAAACATTCAGGCATACGTCGCGCGCAAGCGCGCATCACCTGCGGCTGCATAGCCCAGCGCCGGAGCAGAATCCTTTGGCAACAATTGCCTTGCATTCCGGGGTTTTCGACCTTGACTATACGCTGGAGGCCGATCGCATTGCGGCGCGAATGATCGAGGTTGTCGGCCGCGAATTGCGTCGACGCGGTGTGGTGATTGCGATGTCAGGTGGTATAGACAGTTCGGTGTGCGCGGCACTGGCGGTACGCGCATTTGGCACCAAAGTCTACGGACTGATGCTGCCGGAACACGATTCGTCCGCGTTCAGCCTGCATCGGTCGACGATACTCGCCAAGCATCTTGGCATCACATTTGGCGTTGAGGGCATCGGTCCCACGCTCGAGGCGCTTGGCTGCTACCGTTGGCGCGACGAAGCCATACGCGCCGTGTTTCCGGATTACGGTGCGGGATGGAAGAACAAGATCATCATCGCCGGTGGCAAGGAGGGATCCTTCAACTACTTCAAACTGGTGGTACAGGACCCCGAGGGCAGACTGCTTGAATCGCGCTTGCCGGTGCGTGAATATCAGCAGATAGTAGCCGCAACCAACTACAAGCAGCGGGTACGCAAAACGGTCGAATATTTTCATGCCGACCGCCTGAATTATGCCGTGATCGGTACGCCGAATCGCCTCGAATACGACCAGGGGTTCTTCGTCAAGAATGGCGATGGCGCGGCTGACCTGAAGCCGATCGCGCACCTTTACAAAACACAGGTATACGCGATGGCCAGACATCTGGGCCTGCCAGATGAGATTTGCAATGCGATTCCCACTACCGACACCTACAGTCTCCAGCAGGGTCAGGACGAGTTCTACTTTGCGCTGCCTTACGACAAGATGGATTTCGCGCTTTGGGCATTCAATCATGCCGTGCCGTCGGCTGAACTGGCGCACTTTCTCGCACTGCCTCTGGAGCAGGCCGCTTTCATTTACACGGACATTGTCGCCAAACGCCGCGCAACGCGGTATCTGCATGCTGCCCCGGTTTTGATGGAACCGGTGACGGAGATTTCGAATTGACGTCGCTTGCCGCATATGTCGAATGAACCAGCAAGGTGATGAGTGAGCGTCCCGCAAACATTCTGCCGCCATGACGATGGTGAATTGCACTTATGGCACTTGTTGTTGCCATTTCGTGCCGCGATTTCTAACGGCCGCCTGGCATAGCTGTCATGGCGAGTTTCCTTCCGCCGCTTGCTGCCGCGACAGTTGAGCCGCCCAGTCAGTCAGCCTACCAGACAACTTTGGCGGACTTGGCGGTCGATGCGGACAAGATTGTCGCGTTATGGCGAACCGGACTGAGCCAACGTGCCATGCCGGAAGTCAAACTTGAGTGGTATTACCGGAACAACCCGGAAGGCACTCCGCTAACCGTGTTCCTGAATCAGGTCGGTACCGAGGAGGCCGTCGGCGTCGCGGCGATCGGGCCGCGAAGAGTTCGATTCGGTACATACACACTACAGGCGGGCGCGCTGGTCGATTTTGTTACGCTTCCGGAACACCGGACTTTCTTTCCGGCGATGTTTCTGCAACGGGAAATGCGCCGTCGCGCGCTTGGCAAATACACCGTCGTGTTTGGCTTCCCAAATGCGAATTCGCAGCCCATTGTGCGTCGCGTCGGATATCGATGCGTCGGTCAAATGATTCGCCGCACCCGCGTACTCCGTTCCAGCACATATCTCGCCAAGTACCTGCCGGGCTGGTTGAGTCGAATTGCCGGCGCCGTGGTTGATGCGAGCCGCTGGACCGCCCTCAGGATTCACGGGCTTGGAGAGAATGACTTTCAATATACGTGGCAGGGTCGTGCGGATGAAACTTTTGACGGCTTATGGCAGCGCACCGCTGGCGCGAACGTGGTCATGGGGGTGCGCGACGCGGCATTTCTCAATTGGCGTTTTGCAGACATGCAGTCAAAATCATTCCGGTTCTTCACGATGAAGTCGTTCGCTGACCGGAGCCTGATAGCGTACGCAGTCTGCTCAGCAGATGGTGGCGCACTCCATGTTGAAGATTTTCTCGTTGATCTGAGACTGCCGAACGCAAGCGCAAACCTGTGGCGCAGTTTGTCGCTGGCAGCTATTCGCATGGATTACAGCAGCCTGTCTGTCGAACTCCTGGGCAGCGAAGATCAACAAAGGTTGCTTGGTGCCGCAGGATTTCACGTTCGAGAAGGTAGACCAGTTTACGCCTCCGTGGCGCCACTGCCCGCCGGACAATCTGGTGGGCTGACAGATGGCTCCGCCTGGTACATGACCTCGGCGGACGATGACTGGTAATACCAGGAGCGGCTGATAAAATTGCAGTATGCCCATCCTGACGTATCCCGACTCCCCGTACAAACTTAACCAGCCCTTTCCGCCTGCCGGCGACCAGCCGAAGGCCATCGAGAAACTGGTCGAGGGCATCAATGACGGGTTGGCATTCCAGACACTGCTGGGAGTGACCGGGTCGGGCAAGACCTACACGATGGCCAACGTGATTGCGCAACTCGGCCGGCCGGCACTGATCATGGCACCGAACAAGACACTCGCTGCGCAACTTTATGCCGAGATGAAGGAGTTTTTTCCCGAAAATGCGGTGGAATACTTTGTGTCGTACTACGATTACTATCAGCCCGAAGCCTATGTGCCTGCGCGCGACCTGTTCATCGAAAAGGACTCTTCGATCAATGAACATATAGAACAGATGCGCCTGTCGGCAACCAAGTCGCTGCTGGAACGCCAGGACGCAATCATCATCGCCTCGGTATCGTGCATCTACGGCATCGGGGATCCGAGTGATTACTATTCGATGCGCATGCTGGTGCGGCCCGGCGACAAGGTCGCGCAACAAGACATGATTCGGCAATTGTCATCGATGCAATACACAAGGGCAGAACTCGATTTCAAGCGCGGTACGTTTCGCGTGCGCGGCGATTCACTGGACGTGTTTCCCGCGGAGAGTGCGGATGCCGCGCTGCGTATTTCGATGTTCGACGAAGAAGTGGACGCGCTAACCCTGTTCGACCCGTTGACCGGGCACACGATCCAGAAAATCCCCCGATTCACGGTGTACGCCAAGAGCCACTATGTGACGCCACGCAGCACCGTGTTGAACGCCCTGGACGGCATCAAGGCCGAGCTGCGCGATCGCATCGATTTCTTCACCCGCGCAAACAAGCTGATCGAAGCACAGCGTATCCAGCAGCGCACCACTTTTGATCTGGAAATGCTGAACGAAATCGGATTCTGCAAGGGTATCGAGAATTATTCGCGGCATTTGAGCGGGCGCAAGCCCGGCGAGCCGCCGCCGACGCTGGTGGACTACTTGCCGAAAAATGCGTTGATGGTGATAGACGAAAGTCATGTCACGATTCCACAGGTCGGCGGCATGTACAAGGGCGATCGGGCCCGCAAGGAGAACCTGGTCGATTACGGCTTCCGGTTGCCGTCCGCCATGGACAACCGGCCGTTACGATTTGATGAATTTGAGGGCATGATGCGGCAGACCGTTTTCGTTTCCGCCACGCCCGCCGACTATGAGGCCAACCATACCGCGCAGGTCGTGGAACAACTTGTGCGCCCGACCGGACTGGTGGATCCCGTCCTTCATGTTCGACCGGCGTCGACCCAGGTCGATGATTTGCTCTCGGAAGTGAACAAACGCATCGCGGTCAGGGAGCGCGTGCTGGTGACCACGCTTACCAAACGTATGGCCGAGGACTTGACTGATTACCTGGCCGAGCACGGCGTCAAGGTGCGCTATTTGCATTCCGACATCGATACCGTTGAGCGCGTAGAGATCATTCGTGACCTGCGCGGCGGATTGTTCGACGTACTGGTGGGCATCAATTTGTTGCGCGAAGGACTGGATATTCCGGAGGTATCGCTGGTCGCCATACTCGACGCTGACAAGGAAGGCTTCCTGCGCGGCACCCGATCGTTGATCCAGACCATCGGTCGCGCGGCACGCCATGTTAACGGCACCGCGATCCTGTATGCCGACCGCGAAACCGAATCCATGCGCAATGCCATTGGTGAGACTGAGCGGCGGCGCACCAAGCAAATTGCCTACAATCTCGAGCATGGTATCGTGCCGACGTCGATTTCGAAACAGATCAAGGACATGATTGACGGTGTCTACGATATGGACGAAAAGCGCGATGAGCGCAAGGCTGCGCAGGAGCGCAAGAAATACGATGTGCTATCCGAGAAGCAGATGGAGACGGCGCTGAAACGCATTGAGCGCGAGATGCTGGATGCAGCGCGCAACCTGGAGTTTGAACGGGCGGCCGCGTTGCGTGATGAACTCAAGGCGCTACGAAACCGGTTGCTGGTGGTAGGAGGTTCCGCGGTCCGCGATTAGAGGTGTAATTCCTGTTTCATGGGCTTGCGCCACTTGAGGTGAGGCATTGGTTGCAGCGGGCAAGGCGCCACATGCTGGCGACACATACACTTAACCGATTAAAATGTACGGTCTCCACCATCCCACATTGCGGCGCGTATGCCATCCCCCTCTTCCGCCAGTCATCGGGTGCTATTTGTCTGCATGGGCAATATCTGCCGATCCCCGACTGCCGAGGCGGTATTTCGCAAATTTGCAGCAGATAGCCCGTTGGCAGGCAAAATAGAAATCGACTCAGCGGGTACGATTGGTGCGCATGCCGGAGCGCGCCCGGATCCGCGCGCTATCGAACTCGGCTCGACCCGAGGCTACGAACTGGAGCGAATCCGTGCGCGGCAAATTGTGGCGGCCGATTTTGGCCGGTTTGACTTCGTGATTGCGATGGACCTGCAGAATCTCAAGCACCTGAAATCCATGTGCCCGCCGGAGTTGCATCACAAGGTCGAGTTACTGCTGGCCTTTTCACAGGATTTGGGAACGCTGGAAGTTCCCGATCCTTACTACGGAAGCGCCGGTGATTTCCAACATGCGCTGGTGTTGATCGAGCGTGGTTGCCGCGGATTGCTTGCGCACATGGTGCATCCGCACACGGCGAGGCCCAGTCTGCGGCGTAAGCGGGCTGGCTGATCGTGGAAGGGCTGCTTTCTTTTGCCGCATACATGAAGATTTTTGTGGCAATGATCGTGATAGTCAATCCGCTCGGCATCATGCCGGTGTTCGTGGCGATGACGGCTTCGCAAACCGATCTTCAACGAAGGACAATCGCCCGGATTGCCGCGATCACGGTCGCTGCTTCGTTGCTGATTTCTGCGATGCTCGGCGAGCGGGCGCTGGAAATGTTCGGCATATCCCTGGCCAGTTTCAAGGTGGGTGGGGCGATCCTTATCCTGCTCAATGCGCTTGCAATGATGCAGGCGATGCCGGCGCGCGACAAACAGACACCTGAGGAGGCGCTGGAGGCCGAGGACAAGGCCAGCATTGCCGTTGTGCCACTGGGTATCCCCTTGCTGGCAGGTCCGGGTGCCATGTCAACCATGATCATTTACGCCAGTGAAAACAAGTCGGTGTGGCACCTGCTGGCCGTATGTACGGCGGCAATCGGTATTGCAGTGGTGACATGGCTCGCGCTCCGCGTTGCTACGCGAATCGGGCGGCGCATGAGCACCACGACCGTCAATGTCGCCACGCGCATCATGGGGTTGCTGCTTGCCGCGTTGGCGGTGGAAATATTCGCGGGTGGAATTGTCGAATTGATTCCCGCCTTGGGCAAGCCCGAGGCCTTCCGGATTGGGCGTTAGCCAGCACATTTCATGAGTTGGCCCCGTTCTGACTTCGCTTTACTTTTGCCACGGTCATCGCGGTGAGATAGTTTGTACGTCACTTTCGCCGGGTCTGCGCGCTCGATGGCGGTTGGCTGGGCGGCGCTTTTCTGCTCCTCCTCGCCGGCGCAATTGTTTGGCCAGGCCAGACCTATTCGGTTCTGCATTCGACGCAATGGATGACAGGCTGCGCGATGTCCGGCATCGCCTTCTCTGCCTTCTCAGAATCCACCGGTTGCGAGCCACGCATCGACCTGGTCCAGGCGGTCACTGCCCCAAAACGGTTCACCATCAACAATGATGAAAGGTGAGCCGAATACCCCCTTGGCCAAGGCCGCGTCGACTTCATTTTTCAGTCGTTCCTTGTTGACGGGATCGGCGACGGCAGCCTGTACCGCTGCGACATCTTCACCGAGAGTCGCGGCAATTTCCGCAACCTTTTCAGGAGTTGAAATATCGATACCTTGTCCGAAATACGTGGAGTAGCAGGCCAGCGCAAACTGATGTGCCTTTAGCGGATCGCGATCATCCAGCCAGTAGAATGCCCGCGCGGCATTCTGGGTGCCAATCGGAAAGGTCGCCGGCTGTGTGTAGGGAATCCCCATAAAACGCGCGGTACGCGGAAAATCGCGCATTGCATAGGGCCCCTTCAGCGGTATGCCAACAAGCGGCGCGGTGCCTGCCGCCTTGAACATTGGCCCAAGCAGTATTGGCCGCCATTTCACGCGTCTCTTATGATGTGCCGCCAACGTGTTGATGCGGGTGGCCGCGAGGTAACCGTAAGGCGAAGAAAAGTCGAAATAGAAATCAATCGGGGCACTGGTATCGGGCATGCATCCTCCGTGCTGACAGTCGTAATCAAATCACCAAAAGGAAAGACCCTGCAGAAAGGGGCAGGGTCTTTCGGTTGATCACGCGGGAATTACAGTGTGGTCTGGTCGGGATTGCTCCCCCGCTGCGTTTCGACAAACACCAGCGGCTCGCTAGCGGTGTCCCGGGGCTTTCGAACGCGCGGCGTGCGCTGCCGCATGGGTTCGTCGTCCAAATTGACCGAAACGTTTTGCACTTTTTCGGCAGCGGTCTCGATAAATACCAATGGCGCAGCGTTCCTGTTGCTGTCGTCCTGAAGGTGGCGGCGACGAGGCTGACGCGGAGATTGCGGCACTTCGTCGGCAATTTGATCAACGGCAGCCGGAATTGCCGGTGCATATACTGTTGCCGCAATGGCAGGGGCCGTGATCGCTGCGGGCGCAAGCGAGACCGCCTCAACGGCAACTGCCGGTTGGGGTTCGGAATTCGCTCTTGCAGGCGCGGCATCTGGCATGCCAACCGAATTGGAGTAGGCCGCGACCGTTGCCTCGACGGCGCGGGTCTCCGCTACCTGCGTCGAAATCGCCGACGAAACAGCGGCTGGGGCATGGTCGTTGACCGGCAGAGACGCTGGCGAAGCAACACCGGCATCGCCAACTTCAACCGCTGCGCCGGCAACCGCTGACTGCTGATCTAGGGGCATAGCGTTTTGCTGTCCAGTACCGCTGCGGTCTTCCCGGCCTTCGCGTCCACCGCGTCCACCGCGTCCTCTGCGGCGGCGTCCACGTCCCTCGCCTTCTTCACCACCCTCGACCGGACGGGCTTCCAGGGCCGGCTTCGTTGGCTGCTGCGGGCGCATTTTCTGGGGCGCCGCTTCCGGTCCGCGCGGCTCTTTTGCCTCGCCTGGCGGCTCGCTACGGCTCTCATTGCGCTGATCCCGGCGCGGTTCATTGGGTTTACGTCCGTCACCCCGGGGCGGGCGCTCATTGCGATCGCCACGGTCCGGTCCTGCCTGCGTGCGGTCCTTGCGCTCGCCTCGGTCTCCACGCTTGCGTTCGCCGTCTCGGGCTTCATTCCCACCGCCACCACCACGGCCGCCGCGGCCGCCCCGTTCACCGCGATCATTGCGTCCCTCGCGCGTTTCTCGCTTGGCGGGGCGCGCCTCAGCGATAGGCTGGGGCGCCGGCGCCGGACCGGCGCCGAAGAGATTCATGAATTGCTTCCACAGGGAAGGCGCGGCGACAGGTGCTGCAGTTTGGGTCACGGACGTTGCACGATTGCGCTCGGGCAAGGGGTCCGCGGTCATTGGCGCCGGTTGCGCCGGCGTAATTCCCTTGACCAGGGGCTCAGGCCGGCTTGGCTTGGCTTCCACTTCGGCCGCGTTCGCTATCGCTTCCTCAACCGGCCGGTTCACCATTTCATAGCTTGGCGTCGCCAAGTCCAGTTTTTCCGAATCGCTGCGCAGTCGCTCGATCTCGTAGTTCGGAGTCTCAAGGTGAATATTGGGAATCAGCAGCACATTCACTTTGAAACGCACTTCGATCTTGTGAATGTCCTGGCGCTTTTCATTGAGGAGGAAGGTGGCGACATCAACCGGTACCTGGGCGTGAACCGCGCCGGTGCCTTCTTTCATGGCCTCTTCCTGGATGATGCGCAGGATATGCAGTGCCGACGATGCAGTGTCACGAATATGTCCCAGGCCATGACAGCGCGGGCAAGGAATATAGGACGATTCGGACAGTGCCGGCTGCAGGCGCTGGCGCGAGAGTTCCAGCAAACCGAAGCGCGAAATCTTGCCGGTTTGCACCCGGGCGCGGTCGTGATGGAGCGCGTCACGCAAGCGGTTTTCGACTTCGCGCTGGTTCTTGGTCGATTCCATGTCGATGAAGTCGATCACCACCAGTCCGCCAAGGTCGCGCAGGCGAAGTTGGCGGGCGATTTCGTCGGCTGCCTCGCAATTGGTGCGAAACGCCGTCTCTTCGATATCGTGGCCCTTGGTGGCGCGGGCTGAATTGACGTCGATCGACACCAGCGCTTCGGTGTGGTCGATGATGATGGCGCCACCCGACGGCAGGGTGACATCGCGGCGATATGCCGTTTCAATCTGGTGCTCGATCTGGAAGCGCGAGAATAGAGGAACATCGTCGTGATACAGCTTTACCTTGCTGACGTTTGCCGGCATCACGGTCGACATGAACGATTGCGCCTGTTCGAAAATCTCCGGAGTGTCGATGAGGATTTCACCGATGTCCGGCTGGAAGAGGTCGCGAATGGCTCGCACCACCAGGCTGGATTCAAGATAGATCAACTCGGGTCCCTTGACCTCTTTTGCGGCGCCCTCGATGGCCTCCCACAGCTGGATCAGGTAGTTCATGTCCCACTTGAGCTCTTCCGCGGTACGGCCGATGCCGGCGGTGCGGGCAATGACGCTCATGCCTTCAGGAATGTCGAGCTGGTCGAGCGTTTCACGAAGTTCGGTGCGATCTTCGCCTTCGACCCGGCGCGACACGCCACCGCCCCGCGGATTGTTTGGCATCAGTACGAGATAGCGTCCGGCAAGCGAAACATAGGTGGTGAGCGCCGCGCCCTTGTTGCCGCGCTCATCCTTCTCTACCTGCACCAGAATTTCATTGCCGACCCTGAGATTTTGCGCAATCTTGGCGCGCGTGCCTTCGCCGCTTTCGCCCTGCACGTATTCCCGGGTCAGTTCCTTGAAAGGCAGGAAACCATGCCGCTCGGCGCCGTAATCGACAAAAATTGCTTCCAGTGACGGCTCGACGCGGGTAACGACCGCTTTGTAGATGTTGCTTTTCTTCTGCTCCTGGCCGGCGTGCTCGATGTCGAGATCAATGAGTTTCTGCCCATCGACAATGGCAACCCGCAGCTCTTCGGCCTGGGTTGCGTTGAATAGCATGCGTTTCATAATTCATCCTCAAATGCAAAATGCGCGCGCTTTTTCGGCGAACGGGAGGAGGAAGAGAACACTACGGGACGCGCCGCGTTACTGCAAGGGCGGCGCTCAGTCGACTGTGACGTTTACCGTCGCGCGGGTTGCATGAAACGAACTGACACGCCCGGCACGACCGGTGGATCGTGCGGAATCAAATGATGATTTTTGTGGTGTCCGAGAGTCATGAATAGCGCGTGCGGAGTCGACTGTTATGTGTTTCGGTCTGCGGATCAAGTTTTTCTCATCCGCAAACGGCGAAGTACCCGTGGGGATTTGCATATCACTGCAAAGCCACCGAATTGTTCATCTTCACGCCACCCATGCTGCTTTCCGCTTCGCGGACGGTGCGCGTAAATCGTTTAGTATCGCTACTTGATTGGCCCAATCAAATTGAGACCGGCGGTGAGCAAAAACGACCGCCCGTTTTCCGTGCGCGCCGGGGCTGGGCTAACACTGGCAGTAGGTCTTGGGAAACTGCGCGGGAGAGCGAAACGTCCGACGAAAACAGTGATTCGGTTCGATGTCCCCGGTTTGCGGTCAGCGGCTATTCCAGGCTTGTGGCCTGAGGCACGGTGACTGGCAGATTCCTTGCAACCAGATGGGACTCGCTTCTAAATCAACGAGCTATGAGTATAACCTAACATGCCACGTCGCGGAAAAGATTCTCCGATCGGGAAAGGCGGCGCCGTAGAGGCCATGGCCTTGGCCGCCAGTTTTGTCACCGTCGACGAAAATTCAGCCGGCCAGCGTCTGGACAATTTTCTCTCCTCCTATCTGAAAGGGGTACCAAAAAGTCACGTTTATCGAATCGTGCGATCCGGCGAAGTCAGGGTGAACAAAGGGCGCGTCGATGCGGCCTACCGGTTGGTGCCGGCTGACGTTGTGCGGATTCCGCCGGTGAGATTGGCGGCGAAAGCACCGAACCCGAGCATTGATGCGGCTTCGCGGGCATTTTCGGCTGGAAAGGCAGGAAATGCCCGCGGTTTGGCACTGGATATTCTGTATGAGGATGATTCGCTGCTGGCGATCAATAAGCCGGCGGGGATGGCGGTACACGGTGGCAGCGGTATCAGCTTTGGTGTCATTGAGGGCTTGCGGGCAATCAGGCCGGAGGCCAAGTTCCTGGAACTCGTTCATCGTATCGACCGCGAAACATCGGGTGTCTTGCTCATCGCGAAGAAACGCAGCGCGCTCACTGCCATGCACGCCATGTTGCGTGGAGACACCGCGCACCGCATTGACAAGCATTACCACGCGTTGGTGAAAGGCGAATGGCCGGATGTCCGTCGCCATATACGCACCAGGCTCGCCGCGTATGTGACTGACGCGGGCGAGAGGCGCGTCCTGGCAGACGAGGATGAAGGCAAGGAATCACATACCATCGTCACACGGGTGGAGAAACTGGCAGGCGCGACTTTGCTCGACTGCGAAATCAGGACCGGCCGCACCCACCAGATTCGCGTGCATCTGGGGTCTGCCGGCTTTCCGATTATCGGCGACGACAAGTATGGAGATTTTGCACACAACAAACATGTTGCTGCGGTCAGACACGGTGGCCTGAAGCGCATGTTCCTGCATGCAAGGCTGATGTCCTTTCCCCATCCGCTTACCAGCGAAAGCATGGCCATCGAGGCACCGTTGTCTCCCGACCTTGAGAAATACCTCGACTACCTTCGGAAAAGCGGATGACGGTCATCGGCGAAAGCGCTCGACGCTATGACCTGATTGTCTTCGACTGGGACGGTACGATCATGGATTCAACCGGACTGATCGCCGATTGCATTCAACAGGCTGCCCGGGACATGAACCTTTCCATTCCCTCGTGCGAACAGGCGAAATCGATTATCGGCCTGGGCATCAACGACTCGACAGGGAGATTATTCCCGCAACTGGATGCATCGGCACAGTTGCAATTTGCATTGGCTTATCGAAAACATTTTGTCGCGCGCGATCATGAGGCGCCGCTATATGGTGGCATCCGCGAATTACTGGCTAGTCTGGCTGCACCAGAACGCTTCCTCGCCGTCGCCACCGGTAAGCCGCGCGCCGGGCTGGAGAGGGCGTTTGGCCACTGCGGATTGAAGTCGTATTTTCACTTTTCGCGCTGCGCGGACGAAGGCTTCCCGAAGCCGCACCCGGACATGCTGCTGAAACTGATGGAGCTCACGGCCGCCGGGCCTGATCGCACTCTGATGATCGGCGATACCACGCACGATCTCGAACTTGCCCGGAATGCAGGCGTGGATGCACTCGCCGTTACCTATGGCGCCCATGGGCGGGACGCGCTGGCGACGATGCCGGCATTGGCGGTGCTGGACAGCGTTGGAGAACTATCGGCATGGATTCGGGCAAACGCGTAGTTGAAATCCGCCGCGTGTGTCGTCGCGAACAACTTGCCGAAGGCGGCAAGGCGCTGCGCTTCGGGATTGGCCGCCATGGAAACGACTTGCCGGCCTTTGCGATTTGCTATGACGGCGGCGTACACGCTTACGTCAATGTTTGCCCTCATCGAGGCACTTCGCTCGACTGGCAACCGGGGGAGGTGTTCGATGAATCTGGCTTATACTTGATTTGCGCAACTCATGGTGCCCTCTTTGAGCCGGATACCGGGATTTGTATTGCAGGCCCGTGTCAAGGCGCACGCCTGCAAAGGATTGCCGTGCGCCTTGAGGCCGACCATGTCGTGCTTGAACACGACATCCTGAGTAATTTCACCGACACCTGATTTGAGCAAATGGATCCAACACAGAACGGCAATTGGGAACGCAGCGTATTGGAGAGGCTGGCGTTTGAATCACTCGCGGAACAGCGGCGCAGCCGTCGCTGGAGAATTGTCCTGAGCCTGGGCTGGCTGTCGTTTCTGTTTTTGCTGTTGTTTACCGCGATTGGTGTGTTCGGCGGAAAACGCGAAGCCGGTTCACTGGAAAAGCATACTTCGCTCGTCGAACTCAAAGGTGTCATTTCGGCGGATTCGAAGTCGTCGGCGGACAAAATCATCGGTGCACTGCAACAGGCCTTCAAGGACAAGAATACCCAGGGCGTCGTGCTGCGGATCAACAGCCCCGGTGGAAGTCCGGTGCAAGCCGGCTATATCAACGACGAAATCAAACGCCTGCGCGCAAAGCACAAGGACATTCCATTTTATGTCGTCGTGCAGGATATCTGTGCGTCGGGCGGCTACTATGTGGCAGCCGCCGCTGATAAGATTTTTGTCGACAAGGCCTCGATTGTCGGTTCGATCGGCGTGCTGATGGATGGGTTTGGCTTTACCGGCACGATGGAAAAACTTGGCGTCGAGCGCCGGTTGATTGCTGCCGGCCAGAACAAGGGCTTTCTTGACCCGTTTTCTCCGGCCAATCCGGAACACCAGAAACTGGCGGGGGAGATGGTGGCCGAGATTCACCAGCAATTCATCAAGGTGGTGAAGGACGGTCGCGGCAAGCGACTGAAAGAGACGCCGGACATGTTTTCAGGTTTGGTTTGGTCTGGCGAAAAGAGCATCGAACTGGGGCTCGCCGACGGCCTTGGTAGTCTGGACTACGTGGCGCGCGAAATCATCAAGGCAGAGGACGTGGTCGACTACACGTCGGACGATACCCTGTCGGAACAACTGGCTCGCAGGCTGGGTGCGTCGGCGGCAGAGACAATTTGGAACAAATTGCTGTCGATGGCGCCGCCAGCCGGCGGCGCTTTGCGCTGAATACTTCCGCTGGCGCGACACCGTCTACGCTGTCAAACGCCACCTGATCCACCAATATCCCGAATACCGACTACGTGTGAATCGAAAGCGACACTCTTGAGCCATGGTGCGAAACCAAAACTACGACAAGGCATCGGCAAGCGCCATCAAGGGTGATCCAGTGTCCGCTGCGCCTGGCGCCACGGCGATCAAAACGCCCGCGACCTCCGCGTCCAGCATAAACCTGCGAATTATTGCCGGTTTCGCGATTATCACGCTGGCAGTCGCCTTGGTCATCGGCGTCATCGCGACGCGAATTGGCTCGGATGCCGGTCTGCCGGTTGAACTGGCCGATCGGATGCGCAATCAGTTGCTATGGTGGGGATTCGGCGCCGTGCTGCTGGCGGCTCTGCTGGGGGCGATATTTGCCCGCCACGTTGGCGAACCGATTCGACGATTGACCGAGCGCCTGCAACTCGAGGATTTTCGCGATTTTGCCGCCAGCACCGGAAAGCATCGCGAATTTGCCGAGCTCGAGCAACTTACCCGCACCATCAACAAGCTGGCCGGATCTGTTCGCGCGCGTGAAGTGGAACTCCTGGAAAGCGAACGCAAGTTCAGGGAAGCGTTCGATCTGGTCGGAGTTGGCCTGACCCAGGTGAATCGTGAAGGGCGCTTCACGCTCGTGAATCGGCGGTTTTGTGAAATGCTGGGCTACAGTGCGGACGAATTGGTTGGCAAGCGCTTTGTCGATGTCACGCATCCTGACGATCGGCACGCGGATGAAAGCCTGATCCGGGACACGGTTGAAAACCGGAAGTTGGTGCCGATCGCCAAAGAAAAGCGTTACGTGCGCAAGGATGGTTCGGTGATGTGGGCAAGGCGATCCGGGGTGATTGTCCGTGATCAGGCAGGCGAGCCGGTGTATGCGTTGGGGTCGATTGAAGACATCTCGCAATCTCGGGCTTCGCAGGAAACCCTGCAGGCCCTCAACGAGTCATTGAAGGCGGTGGTTGAAACTTCCCCGCTGGCGATCTACTCGGTTACTCCGAACGGCATTGTTACCCTCTGGAATCCGGCTGCGGAAAAAATGTTCGGTATAAGCAAGGAGGCTGCGCTCGGTAAGGGCTCGCCGCTTACCGGGCACGGCAATGTCGATCGCGCGCTGGAATTGCGGCGCCGTGTCATGGCCGGCGAGACAATTTACAACTATGAAATCACCCGTACACGCGACAACGGTGCCGAAATCACTATCAGCATCTCGGCAGCGCCTCTACGCGGCGCAACCCATGAAATTATCGGCGTACTGGTTACCTGTAGTGACATAACGGGACTCAAGGAAACGTCGCGCGCACTCGACCAGCAGTTGCATTTCACCCAGGAGCTTCTCGAAGTCATGCCGTCGCCGATATTCTATCGTCGCGCCGAAGGCGCCTACCTGGGTTTCAATCGGGCTTGGGAGATATTTTTTTCCAAGCGGCGTGAAGAATGGATTGGCAAACGGCCGCAGGATTTCTTGCCACCCGAGGCGGCTACCATGGCCGAAATAGAGGACCGAGAAGTGCTCACCACCGGCAGGACCAGTGTCGCCGAGGTGGTCATCAGGGACGGGCACGGGACGGATCGCCATGTCGTCAGGCACATCAGCCGGTTCACAGACGCCGATGGCCGGCCGGCGGGCGTCATTGGCGTCCTGACTGACATCACCGACTTCAAGCAGGTTGCGCAGGCGCTCGTGGCCTCGGAAGGGCGCTTCAAGGCATTGACCGAAAGCGCCATGGACATTGTGACCGTGCTGGATGCGGAGGGATTCATTCGCTATCAAAGTCCATCGGTCAAACACCTGCTTGGCTATGAGCCCGCGGCGATGATCGGCCTGTGTCAATTCGATCTTGTGCATCGCGAAGATGCGGAGACAATGCGCGGGGCCTTCCAGCAACTCCTTTCGCGCGGCCAGATGGAGCGTGCCGTCGAATTTCGCGTTCTTCGCAGCGATGGCGAATGGCGCACGCTCGAGGCGATAGGCAAGAATTGCCTTGACGTCGCCGAGGTGCGCGGAATTATCGTCAATACCCGCGACATCACCGACCGCAAGAACATCGAAGAGCGAATTCAGCACCTCGCGTACCACGACGCGCTCACCGGCTTGCCAAACCGGTCACTGATGCAGGATCGTGTGTCACAGGCGATTGGCCGGGCCGATCGCTCGACCAAGCGATTTGCTGTGATGTTCATCGACATTGACAACTTCAAGAACATCAATGACACGCTGGGACATGATGTCGGCGACGAATTGTTGCGCCAGGTGGCGGCGAGGCTGATCGATTCGGTGCGTACCCATGACACCATCGCCCGCCAGGGCGGCGACGAATTTATCGTGCTGCTTGATCAATTGGAAGGCCATCAGGGTGCGACCCGTGTGGCACAGAAAATTCTTGATGCGCTGCGCGTGGCATTCCAGGTCGGCGGGATCGACCAGCATGTGTCGGGTTCGATCGGCATTGCCCTTTATCCGGACGACGGCCGTGACCCGCCGACATTGCTGAAGAACGCAGACACCGCAATGTTTCACGGCAAAGCGCTCGGAAAAAATACTTACCAGTTTTTCACTCCGCAAATGAACATTGCCGTCAAAAGGCGCGCGGCGATGGAATCGAATTTACGGGCGGCCGTGAAGAATGGCGATTTCACGCTGGTGTATCAGCCGCAAATCGATCTCAACAGCGGCGAAATAGTTGCCTTTGAAGCGCTGGTGCGCTGGGTGTCCGAGGACAGCGGCACCATGATGCCCGGTGAGTTCATACCGCTCGCTGAGGAAACGGGACTTATCAACGACATCGGCGAATGGGTGCTAAGGGAGGCCTGCCGGCAGGCGGTCGTATGGAAAAAGGCGGGGTACCCGGCAAGAAGGATGGCAATCAACCTTTCCGCCCGGCAGCTATCGGACAAGGGTTTTGTCGAACTGCTGGTGGAAATACTCAGGGAAACCGGTCTCGATGCCAATGCACTGGAGCTGGAGATAACCGAAAGCCAGGTCATGCGGCAGGGTGAGGGGCAGCGTCATGCTGCTCAATGAAATTGCCGGCATGGGCGTACATCTGGCGGTGGATGATTTTGGAACCGGATATTCAAGCTTGTCGTATTTGAAGAGATTGCCGATCGGCAAATTGAAAATCGATCAGAGTTTCGTACGCGATATCACCGTCGATCCGAATGACACGGCCATCGTGGTTGCCATCATCAGCATGGCGAAGAGCCTCGATCTCGATGTCATCGCCGAAGGCATCGAAACCGCCGGACAACTTACGCTATTACGTGCCAAGGGTTGCGGCGTCGGGCAAGGATTCTATTTCAGTGTACCGATGTCCGCGGATGACCTGGTGCCGATCCTGGCGAAGAAATCGATTTTTGAGCAGGCGGCGGAGTACGCCTCCTGATATTTCCAGGCGGGTTTGACCTCTTGTGCCAATCAGGCCAGCAGCATAAATAATGCCGGAACTTTTTCAATGTTCATTGGCGCCTCGCGCCAGGCCGCCACGGGTTGCTGGGCAATGAACTGGGTCGGGCCGGTCAGGTCGCACGCAACGCATAAACGGGTCGTAGCCGACAGGGAATCGACCAGGTCCGCCAGCAAGGCATGATTGCGGTATGGCGTTTCAATGAATATCTGCGTCATATTGCGTTGCCGCGACTCGCGTTCCAGTTCGAGGATCGCCTTGATGCGGGCGGATTTTTCCTGTGGCAGGTAGCCATGGAACGCGAACTTCTGGCCATTCAGACCGGATGCCATGAGGCCGAGAAGGATAGAGGAGGGCCCAACCAGTGGCATGACGTCGATGTGATGCAGGTGCGCCAGTGCAACGATAGCTGCGCCGGGATCCGCGACGCCCGGGGCGCCTGCCTCGGACACCAAACCGACATCCTTTCCCGCCAGGAGAGGCTTGAGCATATCGGCCAATTCATCGCTGCCCGTGCGCGCATTCAGCTCCCGCATGGAGATTTCCTGAAGCGGCCGCGAAATGCCAAGCGACTTCAGGAATGCACGTGCTGACTTGGCGTTTTCGACGATAAAGAAATCCAGGCCCAAGGCAGTGGCTATGACTTCATTCGGCAGGATCGCCGAAGGCAAGAAAGGCTCGGACAGGTTTGCCGGAATGAGAAACAGCGTGCCCGAAGCGCCTCTGATCATGCAAGCACACCGATGCCTTCGTTGGCGAGCATGGTGATCAGTTGAATCAAGGGCAGGCCCACCAAGGCGGTGGGGTCGTCGCTTTGCACGGAAGCGATCAGCGCGATGCCGAGGCCTTCCGATTTGGCGCTTCCAGCGCAGTCGAGCGCGTTCTCACGCTCCAGATAGTGCTCGATTTCGATGTCCGAGAAGTGCCGAAAGCGAACGGTTGTCGCAACGACGGTCGATTGCGCACGTCCGCTGTCGGCATCAACGAGCGCAATGCCGCTGTGGAACACCAGTATCTGCCCCCTCATCGCCCGCAGTTGGCGTCGGGCGCCATCGCGGGATCCCGGTTTGCCGATCGGCAGGCCATCGAGTTCGGCAACCTGGTCAGAACCGACAATGAGCGATCCCGGGTGCGCCGCACACACGCTTTTTGCCTTCGCCAAGGAAAGCCGCGATGCGGTTAGCGCCGGACCTTCGTGCGGCAAAGGAGACTCATCGACGTTTGGCTTCGTTATCCCGAAAGGGATCTGCAATCGCTTCAACAAATCGGCGCGGTAGCGAGAGGTCGAAGCCAGGACAATTTTCTTCTTCAAAATCAATCACTTTTTGACTTTTTGTCGCCAAAATCATATCATGGCATCATGTCCAAAAAACAAAATCTGCATGTCCACGATTATCCAGATTGATCGATTTACCCGTCAGAAGCAGTCCATTTCGGGGCATTTTGCCCCCGCGGAGTTGCGCCGCCTTGCGGAATGTCTGGCGGGAGACGAGGGTGAGATTTCATATTCGCTTGCCGGAAATGAGGCCACGGATGCGGCGGGTAGCCAAAAACGATGTGTTAAGTGTATAATTTCTGGTTGGATTTTGGTGCCTGACCCGGGCACTCTAAAACCGCGCAGATATGACTTGGCAATTGAAAGCAGGTTAGTGGTGGTGCGGAGCGAGTCCGAACTGCCGCCGCTTGAATTGGAATCTGCAGACGAGGATTACATCCTCTGCGGTGCCGAGATGAATGTGATGGAACGAATTGAGGAAGAAATCCTGCTCAATCTGCCAGTTGCCTTGGCGCGGCAACTCGAACCGGCGGAAAAATCGGCAAAGTCATCAACGCCTGTGAACGCGAAAGCGAAGAAGCCGGCAAGTGTGACCGTCGCGAAAAGTTCTCCCTTTGCCCGGCTGGCAGAACTGAAAAGGAGATGACGCAATGACAGCAACATCGGGCAAATTGAATTTGAAATTATATTGATTTAGGAGAAACACCATGGCAGTCCAACAGAACAAGAAATCACCGTCAAAGCGTGGCATGCATCGCGCGCATGACTTTTTGACCACGCCGGCATTGGCCGTTGAGCCGACCACGGGTGAAACGCATCTTCGTCACCACATCAGTCCGACCGGATATTACCGTGGCCGCAAGGTCATCAAGACCAAGGCCGACGAATAAGCCGCACAACAAAAATAGCAAAAATAAGTAGGTAAACTGCAGGAAAAGTCGTAGGAGGAGGCTTTTCCAATCTATGCAGATAACCATTGCGATCGATGCGATGGGCGGTGATCACGGCCCATCGGCGACCATTCCGGCGGCACTTCAATTCCTCGGTCGTTCAAGCGATTGCCGGGTGTTGCTGGTCGGCAAGCCGGAGGCCATTCAAGCCGAGCTCAATCGTGCCCACGCCGGCAATGTCGTGGCGCGCGATTCGCCACGTCTGAAAATTATTGCCGCCACCGATGTGGTTGGCATGGACGAGGATATTCGCTCTGCCATTCGCAACAAGAAGAATTCTTCGATGCGAGTTGCCATCGACCTCGTGAAATCCGGCGAGGCAAATGCCTGCGTGTCGGCAGGCAATACCGGCGCGCTGATGGGCACCGCCAAATTCGTGCTGAAAACACTTCCCGGTATCGACCGGCCGGCCATTTGTGCGGCGTTGCCGACGCGGCACGGCGTTGTCTATGTGCTGGATCTCGGCGCCAATGCCCAGTGCACGCCCGAACACCTGCTGCAATTCGCGATTATGGGCGCGATGCTTTGCACTGCCGTTGAAGGCAAGCAGAATCCCACGGTTGGACTGTTGAATATCGGTTCGGAAGACATCAAGGGCAATGAAAGCGTCAAGGCGGCCGGTGAATTGCTTAGGGCCAGTCACCTCAATTTCTTCGGCAATATCGAAGGTACCGACATCTACAAAGGCACCACGGATGTCGTGGTGTGCGATGGATTCGTGGGCAACGTCATGCTGAAGACCTCGGAAGGCATGGCGAAAATGATGGGCGACTTCCTCAAGGCCGAATATGCGAATGGCTTCTACAGCAAGTTGGCGGCGGCGATTTCCCTGCCGGTTATCAGGCGTTTTCGTCACCGAATGGATCACCGGCGATACAACGGTGCGGCATTGCTCGGGCTCAAGGGCGTGGTCGTAAAGAGTCACGGTTCAGCCGACGCCGTTTCGTTCTCGCACGCGCTGGGACGTGCGGCGACCGAGGTTGAGCATGGTTTGCTCGGGTTGATCACGGCGGAAATCGAGCGACTCCACACTGAAGGCATGTTGGTGCCGCAAAGTCCGGCGCCGGAGGTGGCGGCAGCATGATCTACTCGCGCATTATCGGTACTGGCTCCTACCTGCCTGATCGCGTTGTCACCAATCGCGACCTTGAGAAAATAGTCGACACCAATGATGAGTGGATAGTCTCCCGCACCGGCATTCGTGAACGTCACTACGCAGCCGACGACCAGAATGCGAGCGACCTCGCCCTCGACGCCTGCAAACGCGCCCTGCATGCGGCGCATGTTCACGCCAGTGAAATCGACCTGATTATTGTTGCGACATCGACGCCGGATATGGTGTTTCCGTCGACCGCCTGCATTCTCCAGGATAAATTGGGGATCAGGCACTCCGTGGCATTCGATATCCAGGCGGTTTGTTCGGGTTTTGTATTCGGGCTGGCGACCGCCGACCAGTTCATTCGCGGCGGATCGGCGAAGTGCGCGCTGGTAGTCGGAACGGAAGTGTTTTCGCGCATCATGAACTGGCAGGATCGCAGCACCTGCGTCCTGTTCGGTGATGGGGCGGGCGCCGTCGTGCTAAAGGTGTCGAACGCGCCGGGCATCCTGACAACGCACCTGCACACTGACGGCAGCTACCGGGATATGCTGTGTACGCCCGGAACCGTGGAGAACGGCAAAGTGCGCGGCAGCCCGGTGCTGACCATGGAAGGCGGCGCCGTTTACAAGTTTGCGGTCAAGGCTTTTGAGGAAGTGGCGTGGGAAGCATTGAACGCCAACGGTATGCAGCCTGATGAAATAGACTGGTTTATCTGTCATCAGGCCAACCGGCGCATCATCATGCATGCGGCGAAGAAACTGGATTTGCCTGACGAAAAGGTCGTCGTGACGGTCGACCGCCACGGCAACACGTCCGCCGCATCCATCCCGCTCGCGCTGGATACGACCGTGCGCGAAGGAAAAATCAAACCGGGCGACAATGTCCTGCTCGCGGCACTCGGCGGCGGATTCGCCTGGGGCGCCGCGTTGCTGAAGTGGTGATGCAAACCATGCCCGGATTCGCCATCGTTTTTGCCGGCCAGGGATCGCAATCGGTCGGCATGATGAACGGCTTCGCCGATTTGCCGGTGGTTCAGCGTACCTTTGAGGAAGCATCCGATGTTCTCGGCAATAACCTCTGGAAAATGATTGCCGAGGGGCCGGCGGAGCTGCAAAACCAGACTATCAACACCCAGCCGCTGATGTTGGCGGCTGGCGTGGCAACCTGGCGCGCCTGGCTCGAAAGGGGCGGACAGGCGGGCGTCTGTTTCGCCGGCCATAGTTTGGGGGAATATACGGCCCTCGTCGCTGCCGGGGTGCTGACCTTTACCGATGCCGTGTCAGTCGTGCGGCTGCGCGCGCAAGCGATGCAGGACGCTGTTCCGGAAGGCGTCGGGGGCATTGCGGCGGTGCTGGGACTCGACGTCGAGCAGGTTCGCGCTGTCTGTATCGACGCGGCGAATGGCGAAGTGCTGGAAGCGGTGAACCTCAATTCGCCGGGCCAGGTCGTTATCGCCGGGCACAGGACAGCCGTTGAGCGAGGCATGATCCTGGCGAAGGAGCGCGGCGCCAAGCGGGCGCTGTTGTTGCCGATGAGCGTGCCATCGCATTGTGCGCTGATGAAACCAGCCGCAGACAAATTGGCCGCCTTCCTGCGGGGTGTCACGTTCGCCGTTCCCGCCACGCCGGTGATCCAGAATGCCGACGTTGTCGCTTTCAGTTCGGTTGACGAAATCAAGCACGCGCTGTTCACGCAACTGTTTCAGCCTGTGCGCTGGATTGAAACCATCCAGCAGCTTGCGACCCAGGGCGCTGAGATTGTTGTCGAGTGCGTACCGGGCAAGGTCCTCACCGGGCTCAACAAGCGCATCGATGGCACTCTTAACTGCCTCGCGATAACGGATACTGCCTCCCTGGATGCCGCCATTGCGGCCACCCGCTAGATAATTGCACGGAGCCCAAAAAATGACAGGACTGGACGGAAAAATTGCCTTGGTAACGGGCGCCACTCGCGGAATCGGTGCGGCGATCCTGCAGTCATTGGGTGAGGCAGGGGCGACAGTCATCGGCACGGCGACCACGGAGGCGGGCGCCTTAGCCATTCAACAACGGATCGATGATGCCGGCTGGCAGGGCGCCGGCATGGCGCTGAACGTCACCGAGGCCGCGCAATGCGACGCAGTCATCAAGTCAATCGAGGATAAATTCGGCGCGGTGGGTATCCTGGTCAATAATGCCGGCATCACCCGCGATACGCTGCTGATGCGCATGAAGGATGAAGACTGGCAGGCAGTGATCGATACTGATCTTACGTCCGTATTTCGCCTGTCGCGCGCCGTGCTCAGGGGCATGATGAAAGCGCGCGGCGGCCGCATCATCAATATAAGTTCGGTGGTGGGATTCATGGGAAATCCTGGTCAGGTGAATTACGTCGCCGCAAAGGCTGGCATGGTCGGCTTCACGAAAGCGCTGGCGCGCGAAATTGGCAGTCGCAACATTACCGTCAACTGCGTGGCGCCGGGGTTTATCGAAACCGACATGACCAAATCACTGGCCGACACGCGAATCGCGAAATTGGTGGAGAATGTGCCGCTGGGTCGCTTGGGCAATGTCCGGGATATTGCCGAGGCGGTGCTCTACCTCGCATCGCCAGGCGCGTCATACGTCACGGGCAATACCATTCACGTCAACGGCGGGATGCACATGGAGTGATGATCGGTGGCGAGCGCATCCGGCGTACAGGCCGGTTCGCGAATTGCAGTCGCAGTATTTGGTAAAATAGCGTTGTTTAATTTTTCACCCTTGTTGGAGGAAGCAGCAAATGGATAACATCGAAGCGCGCGTCAAGAAAATCGTGGCGGAACAACTCGGCGTCGCCGAGGCCGACATCAAGAACGACTCGTCGTTCGTAGAAGACCTGGGCGCGGATTCGCTCGACAACGTTGAACTCGTGATGGCGCTTGAAGAAGAGTTCGAAACCGAAATCCCCGACGAGGCCGCCGAGAAGATCACCAACGTGCAGCAGGCGGTTGATTACATCATCGCCAACAGCAAGAAGTAATTCGTCTCAAGCCGGCCGTTCGCGAACGCGACGGCCAATTCTTTTTTCGCCCCTTAACTTTTCCCATCGGCCATGTCTAAAAGACGCGTAGTGATCACGGGTCTCGGAATCGTCTCGCCCATCGGCAACGGCATCGCCGAGGCATGGGACAATGCCATCAACGGGCGCGGCGGTATCGGGCCGATCACGCGATTCGATGCGTCCGCGCTGCCGACCCGTTTTGCCGGGGAAGTGAAGAACTTCAATCCGGCCGACTGGATGTCTGCCAAAGAAGTGCGGCGCATGGACGCTTTCATCCATTACGGCGTTGCCGCGACCAAGATGGCCATCGATGACGCAGGACTGGTGGTGAGCGAGGAAAATGCCGAGCGCATCGGCGTCAATGTCGGTTCGGGAATCGGTGGCTTGCCGATGATCGAAGACAATATCCGGGAGATGATCGAGAAGGGGCCGCGGCGCATTTCGCCGTTTTTTGTCCCGGGTTCGATCGTCAACATGGTCGCCGGGCTGATATCCATCCATTACGGCCTCAAGGGGCCCAACGTGTCGATGGTGTCGGCATGCTCAACGTCAACCCATTGCATCGGCGAGGCGGCGCGTTTCATCGAGTACGGCGACGCCGACGTGATGATCGCCGGCGGGGCCGAGGCGTGTGTCAATATGTCCGGCATCGGCGGGTTCTGCTCGATCAAGGCGCTTTCCGAGCGCAACGATTCGCCAGAAACCGCCAGCCGCCCGTGGGACCGCGATCGCGATGGTTTCGTACTCGGTGAGGGCGCCGGCATCCTCGTGCTGGAATCTTTTGAGCATGCCAAGGCGCGCGGCGCCCGGATCTACGGCGAACTGGCAGGAATGGGTATGAGTGCCGACGCTTATCATATGACTTCGCCGAGCATGGATGGGCCGCGCCGCGGCATGCTGGCCGCGCTGCGCAACGGCGCGGTGAACGCCGACGAGGTCCAGTACATCAACGCACATGGCACCTCTACGCCACTGGGCGACAAGAATGAAACCGATGCCCTGAAAGCCGCCTTTGGCGACCATGCCTACAAGATGGTGGTGAATTCCACCAAGTCCATGACCGGGCATTTGCTGGGCGCGGCGGGCGGTATCGAAGCCGTCTTTACGGCGCTGGCGGTGCATCATCAGATTTCCCCGCCGACCATCAATATCTTCAATCAGGACGCCGAGTGCGATCTGGATTTCTGCGCCAACACGGCGCGCGACATGAAGATCGACGTGGCGCTGTCGAATTCATTTGGCTTCGGTGGCACCAACGGCACGATTGTCGTCAAGAAATTCGCCTAGGACACGATTGAACCTGGCCGCGCAGAAGCGATGAAACGCGTTCTGGTCATGGGCGTCGGGCTGCTGTTTATGGCCGCAGCAGCGATCGCCGGGTGGCTCTATCTGTTCGCCAACAGTTCCCTTCCGTTGCCGCTTGCCCCGGCGGCGACGGCATTCGAATTTGCCGTGCGCCCCGGGGCGACCCTGAAAGGTCTGTCGCGGCAACTGGCAGATGCCGGGTTGCTGCCGGACTCGCAAAGCCTATGGCTGCTGGGGCGGATCACCAATCAGGCCACCGGCATCCAGGCCGGCAATTACCGCCTGGACAAGCCGGTCACGCCGCTTGCGCTGCTAAAGAAAATGAATGACGGCGATGTCATCCCGATCTCGCTGACATTTGTTGAAGGCATCACGTTTGCCGAGATGCGCCGTCAGTTGGAAGGCGCCAACGAAATCAAGGTGACGCTAAAAGGGTTGTCGGACATTGAGGTGCTGAAGCGCATTGGCGCCACTGAAACCCATCCGGAAGGACTGTTCTTCCCTGATACCTACCGATTATCGGCCGGCGCCAGCGATCTGGAGTTGCTCAGGAAGAGTTACCAGGCGATGCAGCGGAGGCTCGCCGACGCATGGATGCAACGCAATCCGGACCTGCCCTATGCCAGCCCTTACCAGGCATTGATCATGGCGTCCATTATCGAAAAGGAAACTGGCCGGGCAGAGGAACGACCCCTGATCGGTTCAGTCTTCATCAACCGCCTGAAGATCCCCATGCGCCTGCAAACCGATCCCACGGTGATTTACGGCATGGGCCGGGGATTCGACGGCAATATACGCAAGCGGGACCTGTCGACCGACACGCCTTACAACACCTATACCCGCGACGGCCTCCCGCCGACACCAATTGCGATGCCGGGAGGCGCGTCGCTGCTGGCCGCCGTAAAGCCGGCGCAATCCGACAAGCTATACTTTGTTGGCAAAGGCGACGGCAGCCACTATTTTTCGCGTTCCCTCGAAGAGCACAATCGCGCCGTGGCCAAGTATCAGCTCGGCAGGCAATAGCAATCAATTATCGGATCGAATGGCCGGAAAATTCATCACGCTGGAAGGCATTGACGGGGCAGGCAAATCCTCGCACCTGGCCTTTATCGCCGGCTGCATCGAAAGTCTGGGCCACGCCGTTCACGCCACGCGCGAGCCCGGCGGTACGCCGCTGGGCGAAAAACTGCGCTCGCTGCTGCTCAATGAGAAAATGCACGGAGACACCGAAGCGCTGCTGATGTTCGCCTCGCGCCGTGAACAGCTGAATGCCACGATCGAGCCGCTGCTGGAGAAAGGCACCTGGGTCGTTTGCGACCGATATACCGATTCCACCTATGCATACCAATGCGGCGGACGTGGTTTGCCGGAGGCGAGGGTGGCGATACTCGAGCAGTGGGTGCATGGCCATTTGCAGCCGGATATCACCCTGTTGTTCGATGCGCCGCTGGAAGTCGCGCGCGCACGCCTTGAAAAAGGCACCGCCAATCCCGACAAGTTTGAGCGCGAGCACAGCGAGTTTTTTGCGCGGGTGCGCAAGGCATACCTGCAACGGGCCGCGCAATTTCCCGAGCGTATCAAGGTCATCGATTCGGCGCGCAGTCACGCGGATATCCAGGCGGAACTCGACGCCTTGATCACTTCGATCTCCATCACGCGATGAGCATCGACATACTGCCATGGCAGCTTGGCGCATTGACGGAATTGCTGGCGCGCCGCGACAGCCTCCCCCATGCCCTGCTGGTTTACGGCAAGCCAGGTATCGGCAAGGTGGAATTCGCGCGGGCCATGGCGCAATCGCTGCTGTGCGAATCGCCGCAGAATGGCCTTGCCTGCGGGCAGTGCCCGGCCTGCGGCTGGTTCCGTGAGGGCAACCACCCTGATTTTCGCGAACTCCTTCCCGAGTCCATGAACGATGAGGAGCCTGATACGGATGTCCTGGTCGATTCCGAGTCCAAGGAAAAGAAGAAGAGCAAGGAAATCAAGATCGAGCAGATTCGCGACCTTGCCGCGTTCATGACGCTTACCACGCATCGCGCCGGCTTTCGTGTCCTGCTGGTACATCCCGCCGAGGCGATGAATGCGGCCGCCGCCAATGCATTGTTGAAAACACTCGAGGAGCCGCCGCCCCAAACCGTGATCTTGCTCGTCACCGACCGGATTGGCCGGCTGCTGGCGACCATCAGGAGCCGCTGCCAGAAACTGTTGGTGCCGGCGCCTGATGAGGCAATGGCGTTACGGTGGCTGGAAACACAAGGCATGGCCGGTGCATCGGCCGCGCTGGCACAAGCCGGCGGCGCTCCGCTCGATGCGCGCGCTTTCGCGGATGCCGAATATCAATCCGGGCGCGAGGCATTCGTAAAAGTATTGTCCGACAGCAATGCCGACTATCTCGCCGCCGCGCAGGGATTCGAGAAGAGCGATCTGGTCAACGTGCTGACCTGGCTGCAGACCTGGGTCGGTGACCTCGCGCTGTCGCGAATGACCGGTGAAGTGCGGCATCACCTCGAGCAGAAAGCGGTGATATCGCGCATTGCGACGCGCATCAATCTGCCGGCGCTATTCCGCTACGAATCGCAATTGCGCCAAGCCCGGCGCAGCATTCACCACCCCCTGAACGCGAGACTTTTGCTGGAACAGTTGCTAATATCGTACTCATTAGCCATTCGATAGCGGCACAAAGATGAGTGCAGACAGCACCAGCGCCCCGGAATCCAACGTCACGCCGATCAAGCGTCCGGACGTCATTTCCCTAAACCTTAAAGGCAAGAGCGCCCTGTATGCCGCATGGATGCCGTTGCTGAAGGGCGGCGGACTGTTCATGCAAACCACCAAGGCGCACAAATTGGGCGACGAAATACTGGTGGTGCTGACGTTTCTCGAGGAGCCTACCAAGATCCCGATGTCGGGCGTGGTGGCGTGGATCAATCCGCCGCACGCTCAAGGCAATCGGCCGCAAGGCATCGGCATTCGTTTGCCGGACAATGAAATCGGCAAGGAGCTGAAGAAGAAAATCGAGGGACTGCTGGCGCCGGTCGTCAAGTCCGACCGGCCCACCGCCACACTCTGACCGGGCGCTGTCGCTGCCCTGTCAGGCGGCGCTCAAGTTGAATTTCGCCTGGTCCAGCCATTTACCGGCATCCGGCGCTTCCATCACCCGCAGTTTTTCAATCAACGTCCCGAGGTCGGCATCGACGCAAAGCGAGTCGCGATGCAAGTCGCGAAGGAAGCGCTCGTCGCGTGAATGATCAATAAATTGCACGAGGTGGTCGAAAAAACCGTCCACGTTCAACAATCCGACCGGCTTGCGGTGATAGCCGAGCTGTAGCCAGGTCAGCGCCTCGAACAGTTCATCGAGCGTTCCGTAGCCCCCCGGCAGGGCAATGAAGCCGTCGGAAAGTTCCGTCATCAACGCTTTGCGCTCATGCATATTGGCGACGACATGCATTTCGCTAATGCCATTGTGACCGACTTCCTTTTCCATCAGCAGTTGTGGAATCACGCCAATCACCGCGCCGCCGGCGGCCATGCAGGCGTCGGCCGCGACACCCATCAAGCCGACGCTTCCGCCGCCGTAAACCAGGCGAATATTCAACCCGGCAAGCGTCTTTCCAAAGTCATGGGCGGCCGCCCGGTAGACCGGATTGGAGCCGGGGCTGGAGCCGCAAAACAGGCACAGCGATTCAAGTTTTTTCATGACCCGATTATAGCGGGCGGCGCTGCCGCCCGTCCCGGTCTAAACCTGCTGTACGGGTTTGTCGTCGGCGTCTTCCGCGTCCGGGGATTCGCTGGCGTCGTCGGCAGGCGGCACTTCGCCGGCAGCGAGTTTGCGCAGGCGTTTTTCTTCTTTTTTCGCCTTCTTGGCGAGTTCTTTCTGTCGTTTTGCGAAGTCGTAGTTGGGTTTGGCCAATTGGCGGTCCTTTCTTGGGGGGTA
>JANNGY010000290.1:0-6773 GCA_031404095.1 Betaproteobacteria bacterium
AGTCCATTAACGACCAGTTCGGCCACGCCGAAGGCGACCGCGTGCTCGCCGCAGTGGCCACGGCGATGCAATCAGCATGTCGGCAAAACGACGTACCTGCCCGCTATGGCGGCGAAGAATTTATCGTCGCACTTCCGGACACAAGCGAAGCAGGAAGTCTTGTGGTAGCGGAAAATATACGTGCCGGCATCGAGGCCATCCAGGGGCTAAAAATAACCACCACCGCCAGCATAGGCATTGTGACCTATACGCCCGAATCAAATAAGGAGGCCAACCCGACCTTGTTTGCCGATTTGGTGCATCAGGCGGATCGCGCACTCTACGCAGCAAAGGACGGCGGGCGAAATCAGGTATGCCACGTGATTAAGCTGGGTGTTCTTAAACAAACGTGACTATTGTAAGTCCCCTTGTGCCGTATTTTGCCAAGCGGGCAGTCAACTCAACCACGTTTTACTCGATTCGGAGCACCAGATTGTAGCCCTGAGCATCCTATTTTTTCGAATCACACTGAAGCCGACCTCGATGTTTGGCTCGCCGAGGTACGTGACCCAGTGGTCACGAAATTTCCGCAATGAAAAGTTAAATTATACGTCATTGGTGTATTAACGCCTATTAAAGGCATATATTGGCATTAATAGGCATAAATATGCCATTTAAAGATATTTATTACTAACAATATTAATCGGTAAAATAACGCCTATTATTCTTGAAAAATTATTTAATCGGCATATAATGACCGTATGAATCAAACATTATTTAGCACGCCGATCGAACTTCAGCGCCTACTGGGGGAGCGGCTCAGGCGCATACGTCTGAATCGCAACCTGGATCAGCGCACCACGGCTGAGAAAGCCGGTATCTCGGAAAAGGCATTGCGTAACCTTGAGTCCGGACGTGGCTCAACGGTCGAGACCCTGTTGCGCGCACTAAAAGCGCTCGACTATCTACAAGGCCTCGACGTACTCGCCCCAGAAACTAGCGTCAACCCGCTTGATTTGCTTCGCCAACCCAGGGCGCCGCAACGCGCACGTCGAGTGACCAAACCGGTGAGCGACAGCTAGACATGGACACCCCGGTCATCGAGGTGCGCATCTGGGGCCAGCGCGCCGGTGCTGTCGCGCCCGACCCCCGCCTTGGCTGCTATGTATTCGCATATGAGCCTGCCTGGCGGCGCACAGGCATCGAGTTGGCACCATTGAGCATGCCGTTAGATGACTCACGCCAAAGTTTTGCCTTTCCCGAGCTTTCCGAATTGAGCTACAAGCGCCTGCCGGGCCTCCTCGCCGATGCGCTGCCGGATGATTTTGGCAATGCCCTCATCGATGCCTGGATGAGTGCCAAGGGTGTCGAAAAAAACGCCATTACCACCCTGGACCGCCTGGCCTACATGGGCAAGCGCGGCATGGGCGCGTTGGAAATGCGACCGGCGAAAGGAGCACATCGCGAGAGCGCCGAGCCACTTGAAATGAAGCAACTGGTAGAAACCGCGCGCAGAGTCATCAACGGCGGTTTGTCCGGCGACGTTCATGCGCAGGCGGCATTGGCCAACATCATCCGGGTTGGTACATCCGCCGGCGGCGCACGCGCCAAGGCCGTGGTCGCATGGAATCCGAAAACCAAGCAAATACGCAGCGGCCAGTTCGATGCCGCACCGGGCTATGAGCATTGGCTACTCAAGTTCGATGGCGTTGGCAAGGATTCGGAACTAGGTGGCAGCGCCCATTACGGGCGCATTGAATACGCCTATTACCTGATGGCCGAAGCTGCCGGCATCGCTATGTCCCCTTGCCGGCTGCTGGAAGAAAGCGGGCGTGCCCATTTCATGACCCACCGCTTTGACCGCGACATTGTGGAGGGCACAACGATCAAGCATCACATCCAGACGCTCTGCGCCATGAGCCACCTCGACTACAGGCAGCGCGCTACCCACGACTATGCGCAACTCTTCATGGCTATCGCGCAACTCAAATTGGGTGACGATGCAATCGGCCAGGCGTTTCGCCGCATGGCCTTCAATGTCATGGCCAGGAATTGCGACGACCACACGAAGAACTTTGCCTTCCGCCTCAAGCAAGGCAGCACCTGGGAACTCGCCCCCGCCTATGACGTGACCCATGCCTACAACCCCAAAGGGGAATGGACCTATCAGCACCTGATGAGTGTCAATGGCAAGTTCACAGGCATCACCCGCGCCGATCTCTTGGTCGAGGCCGACCGCTTTGGCGTCCGCCTCCCGCTGGATGCACTCGCCGACGTGCGTGCAGCGCTCCAACAATGGCCTGGCTTTGGCACCAGAGCCGGGCTCGACCCGCAAACGATCGCCGGCATCCGCGCCGACTTCGAACTCATATGAAAAATACTCGCTCCGCGCATCAAAAGATAAGTGATGTCATTTCAGTGGGTCACACTGTGGCATTTAACAATTTGATTATTAGCCATATTAGAAGACTTTTCCGTTTTCATTCATTATCAAAGTAGTCTAAAAACTAATCTGGAAAGCAGCACAAAAACTAATTTATATAACTACCTGCAAACTAGTTTTCAGGCCATGGCAACCATAAAAGAACTCATTGCGAAATCCCTGGAGCGGCTGAAAGTACTTCATGATAGCGGCCGTTTCGTCATTGCATCGGGCGATCTGTCGGCAACGGACAGAACTCGATTGCTGAAGGCGGGCTTTCTCAGGCGTGTCATCCGCGGCTGGTATCTGACGTCCCGGCCAGACGAACTTGACGGAGATACGACCACTTGGCAAGCCAATTGGAATGAATTCGTGGCGCGATATTGTGAAAAGCGATTCGGTGCGGAATGGAGTCTCGCGCCGGAGCAATCTCTCCACGTCCACACGGAGACCCCGCTGACCTCGCTGCAAATACTCATCCACGCCAGCGCAGGCCACAACAACGTCACCCAGCTCATCCATGGCTGGTCAATTCTGGACATCAAGACTCCCTCGCTTGCGGCACGCGACGATCGCCAGGAACGCAACGGACTCCGCTTATTGTCGCTTCCGTATGCTCTGGCGCAAGTCGCGGAACCGTTCTTCCAGCTTCAAAGCGCGGCAGCGCAAATCGCGTTGGCACTACTTCCCGACACGTCCGATATGGCTCGAATACTCATTGCCGCGGGCAAACCGGCGGTCGGTGGGCGACTGGTCTCGGCACTTCGCGCGGTTGGCAGAGAACGCGACGCCGACAATCTGCGGAAAACCCTTGAAGCTGTCGGCTACCGTGTGGCAGAGGTGAATCCATTCAATGCCCCGACGGTCACGATCGCGCCTGCGGTTAAACGCTCACCATATGTACTGCGCTTACACCAAATGTGGACATCAATGCGCGGCCCGATAAGTGACATATTCGACGATGCGCCAGGTCTGCCGAACGATATCGCCGCCTATCTCGCTGACATCGATGCGCGCTACGTTGCCGACGCATACAACTCGCTCTCGATCGAGGGGTACAACGTCAAAGAAGAATTGATAGAACACGTGCGAACCGGCGTTTGGGATCCTGATTCCAGGGAGGACCAGAGCTCACGCGACGCGCTCGCTGCCAAGGGCTACAGTTTGGCCCACCATGAAGTCAAAAAGACAATTGGCCGAATACTGGCCGGCGAAAACGCGGGACTGGCGCTACGCGCGGCCTTTGTCGACTGGAATATTGCGCTTTCGACGCCTTCGGTGCAGGCCGGCATCCTTAAACCGGAGGACCTGGCAGGCTATCGCAATGGCCCCGTATATATTCGCAACGCTGATCATGTTCCGCCACCTCGCGAGGCCGTGCGTGATTGCATGCCAGAGTTCTTCGATTTGCTGGAACACGAAGAGCATGCCGCCGTCCGTGCGGTTCTGGGCCATTTCGTTTTTGTATTTATTCATCCTTATATGGACGGCAATGGCCGCCTGGGCCGGTTCCTGATGAATGCCATGATTGCCTCGGGCGGATACGCATGGACAGTCGTCCCCGTAAGCCAAAGAAACCGGTACTTGAGCGCGCTAAACGAGGCATCTGGCAAAGGAAATATTCTGGAATTTGCCAACTTTCTCAACGCGCTAGTATCAAGCCAATCCAAACTAGCAGCACCCGATCGTGAAAGCCGTTCCGGCGTGGCGCTAGAACATACGACGGGTTAGCGAAAGCTAGCCCGTTTGTTTTCGTGCCGAATCTAGCAAGTTGTAGGTTGCCTGTGGCACTTACGAATGCGTAATCCGGGCTGCGCAGTAACGCACTACCTTTTCTTGCTATCCAACTTGTCGAGCAACGCGAGTGCTTTTTTCGGATTACCGCGAAGCGCAAGTGCGTGAAAGCGAACTTCGGCATCGTGTGCCGACAATATCGACGTTGCCAATTCTTCAACCAATTTATTGATGCTCAGTTGGCGCGACTTTGCCAATTGCTTCAGGCGCAAGTGTTTATCGTCTGGAAGGCGGATGGTCATGATGGACATTTGAATTTCTCCAAACATTGTTTCGGGGTTAAGATTTTAATCTCGGGAAAAAGTAGCTCCGCATTTTTCAAGTCGCGTGTATTGCGCGTAACGATTGCCTGCGCACCGCCGGCAACAGCCAATTCAATCAAGTGGTTGTCGCCTTCGTCACGCAAGTTTGGCCGCCACGCAAAATAAATCTCCGTCCAACGCGCCGGTTTGAGTAGCGCGGCAAAGATCGCCTCGCGCTCCTTATGACTCAATTGACATTCTACGAATAGTCTGTCGCGGGATAGCACTGCCTCGTAATCACTGAAAAGCGCCACGCCAAACAAGGGAAAATAGAACCCGCGCAAGCATCGCCGTATTACCTCGCGTGCGACGCTACTGTCGCTACGCGACAGAACTGCGGCGACAAATACGTCGGTATCAATGACGATCAAAGCCATAGCGGAACGGTAGCATATATGCTATCAGTGCGCAAATTCGCGCATGCTCGAGCGACATATTTTTCAAGCAATAAGTGAGGAGTAGATCTGGAAACTGCTACGCCGGCCTGAACTGGAGGCTTTGATGCGGTGCCTTGACCCTGCGCGAAACGTTTCCCTATGGACTATGTCGCGCTTCCCGGAGCAAAGACGACCGCCAAGTAAACCCGACTGAACTCCACCGGCATCCGCCTCGCCTTCCCGCTGCTCAATTCAATACAGATCAAATCCCAGCGCCCGCGCAGCACCGTCGCCTGGTCCCGGTCACGTATCAACTGGAACCGCCGCTCCATCGTCAGCTTGCCGTCGCCGGCGAACAGCCACGTCGCCAGCGTGAGCGGCTCGCCCAGCAAGGTCGGCAGCAAGTAGTCATATTCGCCGCGCCGGATCGCCATGGCGCGGTCCAGGCGTTGGTAGTCGGCCAGGCTCAAGCCAAGTTTTTCAGAATGCGCCCAGCCGATTTCCTCGCACCAGCGCACATAGACGCCATTGTTGGTGTGATTGAGGCCGTCAATATCATCGGCCATGGGGACGCGGGGCAACGTGAAGGGGTGTGGATAGTCCCAGGCCATTTTTGATCTTGGATGTTGAAAGTCGTGGATGACAGGCCGTCAGTATAGGATCAGGTGGCCCGGCCGGCGCGCTGGCCGCGTTCGGCTTTTTTGTGCGTTTACGCCATAGGCGCTAAACTGGCAGGGGAATGACTTGTTTCCGCAGAAAAACCACGAGGAGAAATTAAAGATGAAGCCCTATGTACAGAAATTTGGCGTAGCCGTCGCGTGCCTGGCCGTATCCACGGCCGCGCTTGCCATCGACAGCCTTAAAGTCATGGTCCCGGCCAATCCGGGCGGCGGCTGGGATTCCACCGGGCGCGCGTTGGTGGCGGCGATGACGTCGGCCGGCAGCATCAAAAATGCGCAGATCGACAACAAGGGCGGCGCCGCCGGCACCATTGGCCTCGCGCAGTTCGTCAATTCGTCCAAGGGTGACGGCTCGGCCATCATGATCGGCGGCATGGTCATGGTCGGCGGCATCATCCAGAACAAGTCGGCGGTCGGCCTCGACCAGGTGACGCCGTTGGCGCGCCTGACCGAAGAATACGAAGTCATCGTCGTGCCGAAGGATTCACCAATCAAGGACATGAAGGACCTGGTGGCGAAATTCAAGGCCAACCCCGGCAGCATTTCCTGGGGTGGCGGCAGCGCCGGCGGCACCGATCATATCCTCGCCGGCTTGATTGCACAGAACGTCGGCCGCCGCGATCACGCCGTCCTCAACAACCAGTATCTCCCAAAACGCATTGCCCACCAGAAGCACCAACGTGATGGGCAGCATCACCTGCACACACGAATACAACACTTGATCGATGCGAATTCGCGGTAACGTCCAACGAATCCAAAGCTGCACATAGACCAGCGCCAACGACTTGGCGATCAACCACACCGGACCCGACCCATACCAATACTGTCCCAAGGGAAACGGTGAATACCACGCTCCGAAAAACAAAATCGTCGCCAACGCAGCCACCACGAACATGGCCGCATATTCAGCGAAAAAGAACAAACTCCAACGGAACCCGGAATACTCCGTATGGAAACCAGCCACCAACTCGCTCTCCGATTCCGGCAAATCGAACGGCGCCCGCTTGCAACTGGCCAGCGAGGCCACGTAGTACATCCCCGCAGCCATGAACAGGAACGGATTCTTAAACGCCAGCCAGGTCATCCACCCGCCAGCCTGATAATCCCCCACGACCCGCATGCTCAACGAGCCCACCGACATGATGGGAATCAGCAAAGCCAACCCCATCGGGATTTCATACGAAACCATCTGACAGGCCTCGCGCATGGCCCCATAGAC
>JANNGY010000291.1:0-2084 GCA_031404095.1 Betaproteobacteria bacterium
CACTGGCCGCGATTCAAGGCCTGAACCAACTGGTCGGCCAGAAAGAGGCTGAAATTCAATCGCAGAGCAAACGCATCAAATTGCTCGAAGACTCACTCGCCGCCATCCAATCGCGACTCGGCATCAGGTGAAGCCATGAAAAAGAAAATGCTGTTCGTAGCCCGGAAGGAGCGCAACGTATTCCAGGAATGTTCGACCGTGCGGCGAGCGACCCGCATTGCGACCAACGGAAGTCCCCGTGGGATGCTGCGTTTCATGCGGGCGACGTTGGCGGCTGAAATGCGGACGAGCGCGGCAAACGTTTTTGCGGCAATCTTTTCCGTATCGGCCCTCGCCGCCGGCCAATCCAGCACCAATTTCGTCATGCAGCGCGACGCCATCAACGCCGGCATCGCCGACATGAGTTCGACGAACTTTCACATGTCGTCCTCCGTCGGCGATGCGGTCGCCGGTGGCGCCATCGGCAGCGTGAGCTTTCAATTGCGTAGCGGCTTTCGCGCGACCGTCAATGTGCCGCCGGCGGTGCTGAACCTGCTCACCGTGTTCTCGCGCAAATTCCACAACGGCCTGCCGTTCGACCTGCCGGTCGCGCACGGCGAGACCCTCACCGGCAATATCACCGTCGAGCCTCGCGCTATCGGCAGCGGCCACATGATCGTGTTCCGCTTCGACAACGCCATCAGCAACGAAGGCACCGCCACCGCGCTCAATGCGGCGCTGAATTCGGCGGCGACGGTGACGCTTTCCCGTTCCGGCAACGACGTTATCGCCACCCTGACCAACGTTGCCGACAACACCCGGCTCAACATCACGCTCAGCGGCGTCAACTCGACGACGACGGCCGATGCGCCATTGGGCTTTCTGGTCGGCGACGTCGGCAACACGCAAAGAGTCACCGGCGCCGACATCGCCGCGGTGAAAGCGAACATGAACAAGCCGGTCAACAACATCGCTACCGCCAGGTTCGATTTAAACACCGACGGCTCGATCACGCAGGCCGATGTGTCGGCGGCGAAGGCAAGGGCGGGGAAGGTGTTGCCGTAGGGAAAGCACGCTGTCGATTTCGTCATGCTCGGCGCTGCCGGGGCGCGCCGCCGTTCCACTTGGCTTACGATGACTTGATCGGCCGTTCCATTTGCAGGCGACGCACTTGATGAAATGAAACTGGAGAGCACCATGCACACGAACGCTCATCTGCCGCTATCCGGCCTTCGCAACGCGTTGTTGCGTCGCGCGGCGCTGTGGGGGACGTTCCTCGCATTGATGTTCGCAGGCGTGGTGGCCGAGGCGGCCACGCTGACGGCGGTGCAGTCCCGCAAGGTGCACGGCACCGGCACCTTCGAGCTGCCCATCGATCTCACGCAGGGCATCGGTGGCGCGGTGACAGTGGAACCTCGCGCGATCGGCGCGGGTCACCAGATCGTGTTCACGTTTGATGTGCCCGTCACCGCCACCGGCGCGCCGGTGGCGTTCGACGAGGCCGGCGCCGCTGTCGGCACGGCAACGCCGCTGATCGCCGGCAACGATGTCGTGGTGACGCTCACCGGCGTACCGGACAACAAGCGCGTGACGGTGGTGCTGCCGAACGTGAATGGCGCGGGCGACGTGTCGGCCTCGCTGGGTTTCCTGGTCGGCGACGTGAACAACTCACGTTCGGTATCGGCCAGTGACGTCCAGCAACTGAAGGCGTACGCCGGGCAGGCCGTCGATGCCACCAACTTCTGGTTCGACCTCAATACCTCAGGCGCGATCACCGCCGCCGACATCAGCGCGGTGAAGGGCCGCGTAAGCCGCACGCTGCCCGCGGTGCCCTCCACACTGAGTGTCAGCAAGACCGGCACCGGCACGGGCGTCGTGAGCAGTTCACCGCCGGGCATCAACTGCGGTGCGGACTGCAGCGAAAATTACCCGGCTGCCACCGTGGTCACCCTGACCGCCACCGCCAGTGCCGGCTCGACCTTTAGCGGCTGGGGCGGCGCCTGCGCGGGGACCGGCGCCTGCATCGTCACCATGAATGCCGCCAGGTCGGTTGCCGCCGACTTCACGCTCAACGCAGTCGTCGTGCCACCGGACCCGGGCAGCGT
>JANNGY010000292.1:0-1661 GCA_031404095.1 Betaproteobacteria bacterium
ATAAACGTACGCTGAATATGTGAGGCCCATCAGGGTAAATGAGATGGTAGTTCTTCGAGTGTTATCCCTCCCCCGCGAAGGCGGGGGCCCAAGTTTCGTGGAGCAAGCAGATCAAGCTTGGATCCCCGCCTGCGCGGGGAAAGGGCAATTTTTCACCCCACTTATTTGCCGGATCAATGTAAGTATCCAGAAGCGTTACTCAAGCACTGGTGCGGCCCGCAGGCCGAAAGTGGCTGGAACGGCGCGCCAATGCTAGCGTTTCTCTGGTGGGAACTTCTAATAACCCCTGTCGTACCGGCGAAGGCCGGTACCCAATTCTTGCAACCTGTTGAGTTGCAGCGAAAATTAGGCCCCGGACTAAATCCGGGGCGACAGATTTGGAGGTTAATAGAAGTTCCCTGGTCTCTGTGGTTCCGAATTTGCCTTTCACCAGCATGAACGACCACGCCCAAGCCCTCACCAACATCACCGGCGAAAGCTCGGAGGGCGAGCGCATCGAGGCCTCCAGCCCGCTAGAGTGGTATTGGAAATTTTCGCAGCAATCCGATTTCGAATCCGATCCCGCGCAGCTCGCGGTGCTCAAGCATCTCGAGCGGTTGCACGAGGACCTCGAACATTACCGCCAGTACCGCCAGGGCAAGATCAACCGGCTGGTGACCAATTTTGGCGGCGGCAAGAAGCCGCCGCGCGGCCTGTATGTCTGGGGCGGCGTGGGGCGCGGCAAGTCATTGATGATGGATGCGTTTTACAACGTCTGCACCCTCAAACGCAAACGCCGCGTGCACTTTCACGAATTCATGCGCGAGATTCACGCCGAGATGCAGGCGCACGGCGGCGCCGAGGATCCGCTCGATCCGATCTCGGACAAGATCGCGCGGCAACTGCGCCTGCTGTGTTTCGACGAGTTTCACGTGAGCGATATTGCCGATGCGATGATTCTCGGCCGCCTGCTGGAAATGCTCATCAACAAGGGCGTGGTGCTGGTGATGACCTCCAACTACCAGCCCGACGACCTCTATCCCAGCGGCCTGCAGCGGGCGCGCTTCCTGCCGGCAATCGACATCCTCAAGACCGAACTTGAAGTAGTCGAGATCGCCGGCCAGCGCGACCACCGCCGCCGCATCCTCGAATCGATTCCCGTCTATCACACGCCGGTCACCGCGGCTGCGGAGCATGCGCTGGCGCGCGCCTTCGAGGCGATGTCCAAGGCCACCTATTCAAGCCACGGCCACATCACCATCGGTTCGCGCGAGGTCGCTTTCCAGCGCCGCGCCAAGGGCGTGATCTGGTTTGCATTCGAGGACCTTTGCGTGAAGGCCCGCTCGCAGGTGGACTACCTGGAAATCGCCAGCGCCTATCACACCGTGCTTATCTCCGGCATTCCGCAACTGCACGCCCGGAATCGTGCCGACGTGGTGCGACGGCTGACCTGGCTGGTGGACGTTTTTTATGACCAGCGGGTGAAACTCATTTGCTCCGCGGATGCCCAACCGGAATGGCTGGTGGTTGATGACCGGGTGGCGAGCAAGGCTTCCGGCAGCACGCGCGCCAAGCCGGCCGCAGATGCAAGCCTGATGGTGTCGGCGGAATTCGGACGTACCGCGTCGCGGCTGAAGGAAATGCAGTCAAAGGATTATTTTTCGCGGAAGCACGCGTCGGCG
>JANNGY010000293.1:0-11808 GCA_031404095.1 Betaproteobacteria bacterium
GCAAGAACAGGAAAATAACCAGCGCGACCAGCAATATGGCTTCGAGGATGGTGCCAAACACCGCCTTGATGGCCTGTTCGATGAACAGCGAGGTATCGTAGACCACCGTGAGCGTCATTCCCGGCGGCAGCGTTTTCTGGATTTCTGCCGCCTCGGCACGCACTGCCACCGAAAGCTCCAGCGGATTGGCCGTCGCCTGCTTGACGATCGCCAGCGTGGCGGCATTGCGCCCGGTGAAACGGGCAATGATGCGCTCGTCGATCGGCGCGATTTCGGTGCGCGCCACATCGCGAATCCGCACCGGATACCCGGCCGCATCCTTGATGACGATATTGTTGAATTGCTCGGGCGTTTGCAGGTCGGTCTGCGCCAGCACCGAGAACTCCCGCGAGCGGCTTTCAATGCGCCCGGCCGGCACTTCCACATTCTGGCGGCGCAGCGCATCTTCCACATCCGCCGGCCCGAGCTTGTAGGCCGCCAGTTTGCCGCGGTCGAGCCAGATACGCATCGACATCTTTCTTTCGCCGAAAATTCGCACATCGGCCGCGCCAGGCAACGTCGAAAAGCGCGGCTTGATATAGCGATTGGCGTAGTCGGATACTTCAAGCGGCGTGTGCTGGTCGCTGTAAAACGCCACGAACATGATCGGATCGGCATCTGCCTCGACCTTGGCGATGATGGAATCGTCCGCCGCGTCGGGCAGGCGGCCGCGCACGCGGGCGACTTTGTCACGTACGTCGGCGGCCGCCGAATCGGGATCGCGCGTCAGCTTGAATTTGATATTAATCTGGCTTCGCTCGGCGCGGGATTGCGAGGTCATCACATCGACGCCCTCAATGCCGGACAGTGAATCTTCCAGGGGCTTGGTGATGGTCGATTCGACCACTTCCGCCGATGCGCCCTTGTAAAGCGTCTCGACGCTCACCACTGGCTCGTCGATTTTCGGATACTCGCGCACCGACAGCCGGCTGTAGGAAATCAAACCAATCAGCAGCACACCCAGGCTCAGCACGGTGGCGAACACCGGGCGCTTGATGCACAACTCCGGCAGGGTCATGACTTCTCTCCGGTTTTGGCGCCGGCTCCCGTGGCGCCGGGCAAGGCCGCCTTGGCGGCATCCTGTGCGGATTTGGGACTGGCGTTGCCGAGGCGTGTCTCTTCGGTCACCTTGACTTGCGACCCGTCGCGCAGCTTGAGCTGGCCGGCCGTGACCACCACGTCGCCGGCCGTCAAGCCTTGCAGCACCTCCACCTGTCCTTCGCGCCGCTGACCGATGTCGATCTTGAAACGCTGCGCGCGCCCGTCAACCACCTTGAACAGGAAGTGCTCGTCGCCGACCGGAATGAGGGATTGTTCGGGCACCGCCACCGAATCGCGTTCATCGCTGAACAGCAGGCGAACGCGCGCGAACATGCCCGGGCGCAGGCGCGCCTCGGTGTTCTTGACCATGGCGCGAATGACGATCGAGCGGCCATTGGTATCGACCAGCGGATTGATCGCAAACACCTTGCCCTGAAAAGTCTGATTCGGGAATGCATCCAGCGTGATTTGCAGCGACTGACCGACAGCCAGCTGCTTCAAGTAAATTTCCGGGATTTTGAAATCCACTTTCAGCGGGTCAATGCCCTCCAGATTGACGATATCCTGGCCGTCCTTGACGTAGTCGCCGATGCTGACCGTGCGTAGTCCGACAATGCCGGAAAACGGCGCCATGATATCCAGTTTCGTCAAACGCGCTTTCGATAAATCGAAGTTCGCCTGGGCGACCTTGAAATTGCTCTCAGCCTCGTCGCGCGCCTGCGCGGAAATGAAGCCCTTGGTGAACAGGTCGCGCGAACGGTCGACGCGACTCTTGGCAAGGCCAAGATTGGCATCGGCCTGCGCCAGTTCGGCGCGTTGCACCGAGGTATCGAAGCGGATGAGCATTGAGCCTTGTTCAACGCGCTGCCCTTCGCGAAAGCCGATTTCGCTGATCCGGCCCGACACCTCGGGCCGGATCGTCACCGATTCGTCCGAACGCAGCGAACCGACCGCGGTCAATCCCTGCGCCATTCGCACCGGTTTGACGGTAATGGCCTCGACCGCGATCCCGCTGGCATTTGTGCCCGGGCCGCCCGGCGCAGCCGCTTTGACGGCGGGTGGCCCACCGCCTGCCGCACTGCCTGCGCGGTTCGAATCGGACTGGGACTTGCCCATCCAGAATCCACCTGCGCCTATGACTAACACGCCGGCAACGACGCCGGCGATGACAAGATTTTTTTTCATTTCCGACGAAGACACCATTAATGACGGCAACATGCACCTACTGACCGGGGCGTCAATTATCCTCCGAATTACCAAATCCCCAACACGACGCCAGTCAAGAGAGCCGGGGAAATTGCGCCGGCGCTATCCGCGCAGACTAGGCCGGGATGTCCGGCGTCAGTTGCGCCTCAAGGAAGGAAACTTGGTCCTTCAACAAAAGCTTGCGCTTTTTCAAGCGCTTGAGCTGAAGTTCGTCATGGATCGGGGTCGCGACCAATGCCCCGATGGCGAGGTCCAAATCCCGGTGTTCCTGCTTCAGTTCGATAATCCGGCGTTCTATGGCCTCGATCGTTTCGGCTGTTTCCATGTTCATGTCTTGGCGTGAAGCATTCACTATACCGCCGCGGCCGCTTGTTTGCACGGTGGGCCGAGGCTGCCCTGCGTGGTTGATTTTTTTGCCGGTGCGTAGTCAAATGGCAAAGTGAGGGGGCCGTCGCCGGGCAGGTGCCGCGCGGCGGACAAATAACAACGATCCTACCAATGGACGAGCACAAGACCATGCAGGTGCGGCGCAACGATTTTGATGTCACCAATCGTATTCAGACGACCGATCCTGCGGCGGTTCAGCGGGAAATCGCACGCCTGTTTCGCCTGCTTTACCCCGGTGCCGCCCATGCCGTGATGGACACCGCCTTCACGGATATGGCGCGGCTTTATCGCGGCGATTACCCGGGCTACCTGCCTTGCGACACGCTCTACCACGACGTTCAACATGTCATGGATGTCACGCTGGCGATGTCGCGTCTGATGGATGGTTACGAGCGCTCGCGCCGCAACACGCCGGCGCTAGGTGTGCGCCTGTTTCAGCTCGGCATTATCGTCGCCTTGTTTCACGATATTGGCTACCTGCGCACCACCCAGGATACGGTGGCCAAGAACGGTGCCGAGTACACGCTCAATCACGTTTCGCGCGGCGCCGCCTTCCTGCGCAATTACCTGCCGCAGATCGGCCTCGGTGAAATGGTGACGGCGGGCGCGGAACTGGTTCATTTCACCGGCTTTGAAAAGCGTGTCGGCGAGATTCTCATCGAAGATCCGCTGTTGCGCATGCTGGGAAGTTTGCTGGGTTCCGCGGATATCATCGCGCAGATGTCCGATCGCTGTTACCTGGAAAAATGCCGTGACCGGCTGTACACCGAGTTCGTGGCAGCCGGCATCGCGGTCAAGAATACCGAGAAGGGCAAGGAGGTCGTGTTTCATTCGGGTGACGATCTGGTTCGCAAGACACCGGCGTTCTTCGATACGGCCGTAAACCGCCTTGAGTATGACCTCGGCGGCGCGTACAACTACGCGGCGACGCATTTCGGCGGCTTTAACCTGTACATGCACGCCGCCACCAAGAATGTGCATTTTGCGAAACAGATCAGTTCCAGCAACACCCATGAGTTGCGCCGCACACCGCCCGAGGCCTTGACCGCCTACGGAACCTGAATGCGGGTTTCGACCTCGTGTTGGACAATGTTCTGCTGCGCCGCAACACCAGCGGAGCTTTCCAAGCCAAATGGCTGCCTGTACCATGCGACACATCTCGCGAGTTCTCCGGCAACCTGCTAAGGGCAAATGAAGGGAACCGCCGCAGTCCACTGTGAAATGGAGAAGTTTGTTGAATCCGACCGATATTGGCCGCCCCGACTATTTTCATAAAGTCGTCGATTGTCAATGGGCGTGTCCTGCCCATACCCCCGTCCCCGAATATATCCGTTTGATCGCCGCCGGCCGCTACAGCGATGCCTACATGGTCAACTGGCACTCCAACGTCTTTCCCGGCATTCTCGGCCGAACCTGCGACCGGCCTTGCGAGCCGGCGTGCCGTCGCGGCCGCGTCGAGGAAAAAAATGCCGAAAAGCCGGAGCCCGTCGCGATTTGCCGCCTGAAACGCGTCGCGGCCGACAACAAGGACGATATCCGCCATCGCCTGCCGCAACCGGCTGTGCAGAAGAACGGCAAGCGCATTGCCTGCGTCGGCGCCGGACCGGCCTCGCTCACTGTCGCCCGTGATCTCGCGCCGCACGGCTACGAGGTGACGGTATTTGACGGTGATATCCTGGCCGGCGGCATGATCCGCAGCCAGATTCCCAGGTTCCGCTTGCCGGAATCGGTCATCGACGAGGAAGTCGGCTACATCCTCGATCTGGGCATTGAATTCAGGAGCGGTCAGCGCATCGACAGTCTCAGGCAATTGTTGACCGAAGATTTCGATGCGGTGTTTGTCGGTTCAGGTGCGCCGCGCGGCCGCGACCTGGACATTCCCGGCCGCAAGGAGGCCGCTGCCAACATCCACATCGGCATCGACTGGCTGTCCAGCGTCTCGTTCGGGCACATCACGACGGTCGGCAAACGGGTAATCGTCCTCGGCGGCGGCAACACCGCGATGGATTGCTGCCGTTCGTCGCGGCGCCTTGGCGGCGATGACGTCAAGGTGATCGTGCGTTCCGGTTTCGATGAAATGAAGGCCTCGCCGTGGGAAAAGGAAGATGCCCAGCATGAAGGCATCCCGATTCACAACTACCTGGTGCCCATCGCATTTACCCACGACAGCGGCAAGCTTACCGGTGTCACGTTCCAGAAGGTCGCCCCGCAAAAGGATGAAAAGGGACGCCGCACACTGGTGCCAACCGGCGAAGCCGACGTACATTTCGAGTGCGACGATGTGCTGGTGGCGGTGGGGCAGGAGAATTCGTTCCCGTGGATAGAACGCGACCTTGGCCTCGACTTCGACCAGTGGGGCATGCCGGTCGTGAGCAAGGTCACGCATCAATCATCCCTGCCGCGGGTTTTCTTTGGCGGCGATGCGGCCTTTGGCCCCAAGAACATCATCTGGGCAGTGGCACATGGTCATGAGGCCGCGATTTCCATCGACAAATTTTGCCAGGGCGAGGATGTGGCCGACCGTCCGCCGCCGATGGTGCATTTGCTGAGCCAGAAGATGGGCATTCACGAGTGGAGCTACGATAACGACGTGTCCAACGACCTGCGTTACAAGGTCCCGCTGAAGGACACCACGATTGCGTTGAAGAGCATCAAGGTGGAAGTGGAATTGGGATTCGATCGCAAGCTGGCATTTGCCGAAGCGCAGCGCTGCCTGAACTGCGACGTGCAAACCGTGTTCGCTCCGCGCCTGTGCATCGAGTGCGACGCCTGCGTGGACATTTGCCCGATGGACTGCATCACATTCACCACCAACGGCGAGGCCGGCGAACTGCGCGCGCGCCTGAGCGCGCCGGCGCGCAACCTGACGCAGGATCTTTATGTTTCCGATGTCGTCAGGACCGGGCGCATCATGGCCAAGGACGAGGACGTCTGCCTGCATTGCGGCCTTTGCGCCGAGCGCTGCCCGACGGGCGCCTGGGACATGCAAAAGTTCCTGTTGAATCCCACGCAGGCGGGGCCGGGCTGTCGAAAGGCGCCGGAGCCGGAGCCGATGAAAGAAGCGGCCGAATGATGACAGCACTTTCCGCCGTCAACGATTTCGTCGTCAAGTTCGCCAATGTCAACGGCTCGGGATCGGCCTCGGCGAATGAACTATTCGCCAAGTCCATCCTGCGTATGGGGGTGCCGGTCAGCCCGCGTAATATATTTCCATCAAACATCCAGGGCCTGCCGACCTGGTACGAGGTGCGCGTCACCGAAAAAGGCTATCTCGGCCGGCGCGGCGGCGTCGATTTCATGGTCGCCATGAATCCGCAGACCTGGGACGGTGACGTCAAGGAAATCGAACCGGGCGGCTACCTGTTCTATGACAATTCGAGGGCGTTGCCGCCTTCAAAATTCCGCGACGACATCAATGTCATCGGCATGCCGCTGACGGAAATCAGCAATGCAACCTACATGGAAGCGCGCGAGCGGCAGTTGATGAAAAACATCATCTACCTGGGGGCCCTGTCGTTCCTGCTCGGCATAGAATCGGCCGAGCTGGTAAAGCTGTTCAGTGAACAGTACAAGGGCAAGGAACGGCTGCTGGATTCCAACAAGAAAGCACTGAATCTGGGGCGCGAATACGCGGCCGCGCATTTTCAGCCGGTCGGGCTCAAAATCGAGCGCCGCGATTGCGTGGGCGACCGCATTTTCATCGAGGGCAACAGCGCGGCGGCGCTCGGTTGCGTCTACGGGGGCGCCACAGTCTGCGCCTGGTACCCGATCACGCCGTCTTCCTCGGTGGCCGAAGCCTTTACCAAGTGGTGCCAGAAGTTCAGGGTCGATGCCGAGACCGGCAAGAACAAGTTCGCCATCGTGCAGGCAGAGGATGAACTGGCGTCGATCGGCTTGGTGGTGGGGGCGGGGTGGAACGGCGCGCGATCGTTCACGGCGACCTCCGGACCCGGCGTGTCGCTGATGCAGGAGTTCATTGGCCTGGCCTATTTCGCCGAAATTCCGCTGACGATCATAAACGTGCAGCGCGGCGGCCCGTCGACCGGCATGCCGACGCGAACCCAGCAATCGGATGTGCTGTCGTGCGCGTATGCCTCGCATGGCGACACCAAGCACGTTTTGTTGTTTCCGGAGGACCCACACGAGTGTTTTGAAATGTCCGCCACGGCGCTGGACCTGGCCGACCGGTTGCAGACGCCGATTTTCGTCATGACCGACCTCGATATCGGCATGAACCAGCGGCTTTGCAAGCCGTTCGCCTGGGATGACCAACGCGCCTACGATCGCGGCAAGGTAATGACCCACGACGAACTGGAAGCCGGAAAGGTGTTCGGCCGCTATCTGGATGTCGATGGCGACGGCATTCCGTTTCGCACCTATCCCGGTACCCACCCCAGCAAGGGCGCCTACTTCACGCGCGGCACCAGCCGCGACCGCTTTGCCCGATACAGCGAAGCCGGCGTTGACTATGTCGACAACATGGCGCGCCTGCTGCACAAGTTCGAGACGGCCAAGGACCTCGTACCGCAGCCGGTCGTCCAGCAGGGGTCGCATGCGTCACGATTAGGCGTCATTTACTATGGCTCGACGAGTCCCGCGATGTCCGAAGCCATGGAGGCGCTCGATGGCGGCCACGTGTACGTCGATACGCTGCGCATTCGCGCCTTTCCATTCAGCCGCGCGGTGACGGATTTCATCGCCGCGCACGACCAGGTGTTCGTCGTCGAGCAGAATCGCGACGGGCAATTGCGGACACTGCTGGTGGCCGAGCTGAATATCGACCCGGCGAAACTTTTGCCGGTCCTGCATTACGACGGTACGCCGATCACGGCGCGCTTCATCGTCAATGAGGTATCGCGCACGGCGGGCAATCTCAATGTCACGCCGCTAAGAAAAATCGTGCAGGGAGGATCCGCAGAATGACCTATATCGCCAAGCCCAGGCTGCATCATCCGACGCTTGCGGTCAACAACGTCGGCTACACTCGGCGCGACTACGAAGGCGCCGTGTCCACGCTCTGTGCCGGCTGCGGCCATGATTCCATTTCGGCGGCCATCATCCAGGCGTGCTGGGAACTGGACATCGAGCCGCATCGCGTCGCCAAGCTATCCGGTATCGGCTGCTCGTCGAAAACGCCGACTTACTTCCTCGGCCATTCGCACGGCTTCAACACGGTCCACGGCCGCATGCCCTCGGTGCTGACCGGCGCCAACCTGGCCAATGGCGAATTGATCTATCTGGGCGTTTCCGGCGATGGCGATTCCGCATCGATCGGCCTCGGCCAGTTCGCGCACGTGATGCGGCGCGGCGTGAACATGACCTACATCGTCGAAAACAATGGCGTGTACGGATTGACCAAGGGCCAGTTTTCCGCCACCGCGGACCAGGGGTCGAAATCCAAGCGGGGCGTCATCAATCGCGATTCGCCGATCGACCTTGCCTTGCTGGCGCTGCAACTCGGCGCCACCTTTGTCGGCCGCAGTTTCAGCGGCGACAAGCAGCAACTGGTGCCGCTGATCAAGGCGGCGATCGTACACCAGGGCGCGGCATTCATCGACGTCATCAGTCCCTGCGTGGCTTTTAACAATCATGCCGGCAGCACCAAGAGCTACGACTATATCCGTGATCATAACGAGGCGTTGAATCGCCTGGATTTCATCCCGAAACGCAATGAAATTACCGTCGACTATCCCGCCGGCGAAGTCACCACGGTCCGGCAGCACGATGGCAGCGTCCTGCTGCTGCGCAAGTTGAACGAAAGCTACGATGCGACCGATCGAATCGCGGCGATGAATTTCACGCAGGAGCGGCAAGCACAGGGTGAAGTGGTGACCGGACTTTTGTATGTCGATGCCGACCCTGAAGATCTGCATGTGCATTTGAATACCCGCCCGGGTGCATTCAATCGCATGAATGAAGCAGAGTTGTGTCCGGGAAGCGGGGCGCTCGAAAAGCTCAATGCATCGCTGCGGTAGCGCTACAGGCACCGCAATGGCAATGCGTCGCGGGTGACGTTGGTGGCGTTGGCGCCGCCCGTCTGCAACTTGGGCGACGCGACCTTGTAGCCGCAAATCCACTGCTTCTCGACCATCGGGCTTCCCTCTGTCACCGTGGGACGCCAGCTGACGATCTTTCCGGCTAGCTTTCCGTTGGCGGTCGGGCGGAATTTCACGTTGACAGCGCCGTCCACAATGGTGATTGATTCGACGTACAATCCGGCGTAGCTTTCCGGCGTACCTGCCTCGGCCACCACGTTGTTGGCCGGCAGCGCGGGCGTTCCCCGACTGAGCGCGTCGTTGTAGTACTTCTCCACTTTCTTCATTACGGGGTCGAGAAGCGGCAAACTATCCTCAATCTGCTCGCGCGGTATCTTCGACAGAAAAAGCGGCAATACCATCGCGGCCAATACCGCCATGATTGCCATGACGACGACCAGTTCCAGCAGGCTGAAACCGCCAAGCAGGACAGTCATGTTGCGTGATCGAATATTCATTCTGAACTCACCGGAAGATTGCAAACTCAAGCACTGGCGCGGATGAAAGGACGAAAATGGCTGGAAAGCCGCCCCAATGCTGGAGTTTTATAGAGGGGCACTTCTAAAAACCCTGTCATTCCCGCGAACGCGGGAATCCAATCGCGCGCCGCGCGTCCCCGCGAAGGCGGGGATCCAAGTTGACTGATAAAAATGGATCCCCGCGTTCGCGGGGATGACAAATATTTGAGGTTTCGAAGAGTTCGCAAAGTCATATTGCCTTCGGAAAGTCCGGCTGTTTCGAAGGTTGCGCGTCATTGAATGCCGAAAGTTTCATGGCGTGATGATAGATGCCGACGATGATCGGGAATGCGTCCAGCGCGCATTTGAATCGATTGGCATTGGCCACTTGTGGCACGAGGCAGATGTCCGCGAGGGTCGGCGTGTCGCCCAGGCAAAACGTACCCTGGACACTGCGGCTCGCCAGCATTTGTTCCAGCGCCGTAAAGCCCTGCAGAATCCAGTGGCAATACCAGCGATTTTTCTGCTCGTCGCTAACGTGCAACTCGTCCGAAAGGTAGCTCAGGACTCGGGTGTTGTTCAGGGGATGAATATCGCAGGCAATCATTTGCGCGAGCGAGCGCACCCATGCGCGCTGCCGGGCATCGGGCGGCAGCAGCGCGGGCTCGGGATGCGTTTCATCCAGGTACTCGATGATCGCCAGCGATTGGCCAAGCGCGAAATCGCCATCGACCAGGTAGGGTACCAATCCCTGCGGATTGATGGCCTTGTATTCCGGCATCCGCTGCTCGCCATTCGCCAGGTGAATGTAACGCCGCTCGGGATTCAAGCCCTTGAGATTGAGCGCGATCCGCAGGCGAAAGGCGGCCGAGGAACGGAAGTACTCGTAGATGATCATGGCGAGAAGTTTATAATTTCAGGATGCACGATTATAGTCTGCGGCCTTCATCATCAAGTGGTGCCAGGATCTCGCGCGATTCGCTGCGGGCGTGGCTGGCGCACAGCCATCAGGTAGACGCGAGCGGTGATGTCGCATTCAGCGATGACGGCGATTCGGCCATCCCGTTGCACCCGGCCAATCCACAAGCGGCGCCTATGCCGCATGAGCCGCTCAAGCCACTCAAGCCACTCAAGCCGGCGGCGGTGCTGATCCTCGTCATCAACCAGGCAGATGCGCCGACGGTGCTGTTCACCCAGCGCACCGCGCACCTCACCGACCATGCCGGGCAAATCAGCTTCCCCGGTGGGCGCGTGGAAGCCAATGATCGCGACGCGTTTCACACGGCGTTGCGCGAGGCAGAAGAAGAAACCGGCGTCGACGCCGCGCGTATCGAGATCGTCGGCACCATCCCGCAATACACCACCGGAACCGGCTATCTCATCACGCCGGTGGTGGGTTGGCTGGAGCCGCCGGTGGACTATCGGCCGGATCCCACCGAAGTTGATGAATGTTTCGAAGTGCCGTTCGAGTTTCTGATCGACATAGGTAATCATCACCTGGAGACGGCCATGTACAAAGGCCGCATGCGCAGTTATTACGCAATGCCCTACGGCCAGCGCTATATCTGGGGGGCGACCGCCGGGATGCTGGTGACGCTGACGCGGGTACTCGGCGCGGCAAGAGGCCTGGCGGTGGGTGAGCCGGTGCGACGTACCCCAGATTCCGGCTGACAGTTCGACAGGTACCTTGCAGTTTGAACGTGAATCAAAATCTTGAACCACAACAAAGGAAACAATATGAACACCACCCCCAGCGGATTGCAGTACGAAGACACGATCACCGGCAGCGGTGCCGAGGCGGCGAAAGGAAACCTGGTCGCGGTTCACTACACCGGCTGGCTGTACAGCAATGGTGTCGCCGGCGCCAAATTCGATTCCAGCAAGGATCGCGGACAACCCTTCAAGTTCCCGCTCGGTGGCGGGCAGGTGATCCGTGGCTGGGATGAAGGCGTCGCCGGCATGAAGGTCGGCGGCACACGCCGCCTGGTCATTCCGCCCGAACTGGGTTACGGCGCGCGTGGCGCCGGTGGTGTCATTCCGCCGAACGCAACGTTGCTGTTCGAAGTCGACTTGCTTTCGGTATGAAAATAGGCGCGCCGCGCCCGCCTCACAGTTTGTGCGCGCCCAGCAAGAGCCGGTTGTACTGATCGTATTTTTCCTCGATCGCACCATCGGCCCCGGCTGAGCGCTTGACCGTGATCCACACTTCGGCGGGGAAGGTGCCGGCCAGTTCCAGTGTATAGGCGACTTCCTCGTCGACCAGTTCGCGGGCCGTTGCGTAATCCGGCGCCTTCCAGTCAAACAGGAGGTGCTGCGTCATCTGGTCCTTGAAAATCTCGATGTCGGCACTGTCTACCTCGACCACTTCGGCAAGGGTGCAACGCGCGTGGCGCGTCAGCGAGAGAAACGAATCGTCGCAATGGCAGCGCGGGTCGCATCGATAGCCCCGGGCCAGGTCGCACACCGCAAAGCCGCCGGAGGTGACCCATTCATCTTCGTCGCAGGCGCCGCCATGGCGATAGAGTTCGTCGTCGGAGTTGTCGAGCCTTACGGCTTTCAGAAACTTGGGCATATAGGGAACCTCTGATCAAGTATCCGGGATCGCGTTTTGACGAGATTGGCCCAGATGCCAGGCGCGAAGG
>JANNGY010000294.1:0-9163 GCA_031404095.1 Betaproteobacteria bacterium
TGAAGGCGACCTTTGACGCCTCGGCTACACTCCTTCGCACCGTAACGTAAGTGCCATCTGAAATCTCGATCTCAAGGAAGAAGACGAAATCACTAAAAAGGTCCATGCAACAATTGCGGGGGTGGCAACATCGAAAATCCCCCTCAATCCTTGCAGGACGCGCGGCCCACTGCATCGGGCCGCCGTTCAGCAAGCGAGCGGCATGCCGCTCAAAACCCCTGCTTCACCCCCTTCGTCGAAGGGGGAAGTGGTTGGCGATGATCGCTCACATGCTTGCCGCGCAGCATCGCGATGTTGCCCAACACCAAAAGGCCAATACCAACCGTGGTCAGCCAGCCCCAGGGATACTTTTCAAAGAAAAATGAAATCGTCAGCGCGATGACCGGCACCATAACGCCGACGTAGGACGCGCGCGCGGCACCGATGCGCCCCAGCAGCGTCAGGTAGGATCCAAACGCGACGATCGAGCCAAGCAGCACCAGATACCCGAGCGACAGCAAATAAGCCGGGCTGGACTCGAAGGTGAAGGATTTCCCGAGCGCCACACCAATCACCAGTGCCAGCGTGCCGCCGTAGAGCATTCCCCATGCCATGCTGGTCCATGTCGGCAATCCGCGCTTTTGCGTTCGCGTGGCGACCATGCTGCCGGCCGAGGACGCCAATACGGCCAGCATGGTGACCAGGGCCCCGAGTTCAACATTGCGGCTCACCGACACCTTGCCGAATTCCGGCCAGAACACACAAACGATGCCGACGATCCCCAGCGTGGCGCCGATGGCCACACGCCGCGTCATCGGCGTGCCGAAGAATACCCGCGACAGAAACATGTTGATCATCGGGCTCGCCGAGTAACCCACGGCGACCATGCCGGAAACGATCAAGGTCTCCGCGTAATACACGAGGATGTAACTGATGGAAAACATCGACGCGCCAAACAGGAACAGGTCGAGGTGCTGCGACAGCGAAAAACGCAGCGCCATGCGTCGCCAGCGACAGTAGGCGAACAACACCGCCGATGCCAGCAGGAACCGGTATCCCACCGACATCTCCGGCGCGACCGTGCCAAGTTGATAGGTAATCGCCAGCCACGTCGACCCCCAGATGAGGACGCAGGTGGCAAACAAATGCAGGTTGGAAATTGGCATGTCGGCCCGAAACTCGGTTCAATTTTCTATTCAACACTCGGCGACAGTGGGTCACCGGCCTATTCGGTAACGCCCATCTGCGACAGCACAAACGAATACGTCACCGCAATTTCCCTGAGGTAATCGTAGCGGCCCGATGCACCGCCGTGACCCGCCTCCATGTTGGTCTTTAGCAAAAGGGGATTGCTGTCGGTCTTCAGCGTCCTGAGCCGCGCGACATACTTGGCCGGCTCCCAGTACATCACCTGGCTGTCGTTCAGCGAGGTCTCGACCAGCATCGCCGGATAGGCTTTCGCCTCCAGGTTTTCATACGGCGAATAGGAGCGCATGTATCGGTATGCGGCTTCCTCGTTCGGGTTACCCCACTCGAGGTACTCGCCGACCGTTAGCGGCAAGGACGCATCGAGCATTGAATTCATCACGTCCACAAAAGGGACTTGCGAAACCACCGCCTTGAACAGGTCCGGACGCAAGTTGACCACCGCGCCCATCAGCAGACCGCCGGCGCTGCCACCCTGGATCGCCAATTGCTTCGGCTCGGTGTAGCCCCGCGCGATCAGCTGTTCAGCCGCGGCGATGAAGTCGGTAAAGGTATTTCGCTTCTTCAGCATCTTGCCGTCATCGTGCCACTGCTTGCCCATCTCTCCCCCGCCGCGAACATGGGCGATGGCGAAGATCATGCCGCGGTCCAGCAGCGCGAGACGGGTGGGGCGAAATGCCAGTGGCATGGACAGGCCATAGGAGCCATAGCCGTAGAGCAACGCCGGTTGCGGCCCGTTTTTCTTCAGGGACTTCTTGTACACCAGCGACACGGGCACTTTGGTGCCGTCTGCTGCAACTGCGTCGATGCGCTCCGACTGGTAGTCGCCGATGTTGTAGCCGCCGAGGACCGGCTGCTGTTTTTTCAGCGTACGCGCGCGGGTGGCAACGTCATAGTCAAACACCGAATTGGGCGTGACCAGTGATCCATAGTTGAAGCGCAACAGTTCAGTGTCGAATTCCGCATTCTGCCCGACCGACGCATCGTAGGCCGGCTCCGGGAAGGTGATGGCATGCGGCTCGCGCGTATTCATGTCGAACACCCGCAGCTGCGGCAGTCCGCCGTCCTTCTCGCTGGCGACAAAGAAAGTCTTGAAGAGGTCGACGCCATCAAGCATCACGCCGGCGCGGTGCGGAATGATCTCCTGCCAGCGGCTCACGTCTGCCGTACCGGCGGGCGCGGCCACCAGCCGGAAGTTGCGTCCCCGGTCGTTCGTGGTGATGTAGAAGTCTTCACCGGCATGATCCAGGTGGTACATCACATTTTCACGGCGCGGCATGAAGGAGACAAAGTTCCCATCCGGCTGGTTGGCATCGAGGAAATACTGTTCACTGGTTTCCGAGCTCTCGGACGTCAGGATGATGTAGCCCATGCTGCGCGTCGCATCGACGCCGATGTCGTACAACTCGTCTGTCTCGTTGAATAATTCCTCGGCCGCGTTACCGGGTCCAGTGCCGGACCCGAAGCCGAGCGCGACACGAAACAGTCGATCGGATCGCTTGGTCGTCTCATCCTCGGTTACGAAAAATACCGTCTTGCTGTCGTTCGCCCAGGCCACCGACGTCACCCGATCGAAGGATTCATCGAGAATCTGTCCGGTCTCCAGATCCTTGAATCGCAGCGTGTATTGCCGAAAGCCGCTGAAGTCCAGCGAGAAGGCAAGGATGTTGCCGTTGGGACTGACCGCAAAGGCACTCAGTCCGAGGAAGGACTTGCCATCAGCGAGTTCATTCAAATCGAGAATGACCTCTTCCTGCGCGTCCAGCGAACCGCGCTTGCGACAGTAAATGCTGTACTGCTTGCCCGCTTCAGTGCGTGCGTAATACCAGTAATCGCCCTTTCGATACGGCACGTTCTCATCGGTCTCCTGGATGCGCGAAAGCATGTCCTGGTAGAGCGTTTCCTGGAACGATTTCAGGGGCCCCAGCACCTCGCGAGTGTAGGAATTTTCGGCGTTCAAGTAGTCAATGACGTCCGCGCTGGATTTTTCGCGCAGCCAGAAATATTCATCTTCGCGACGGTCGCCGAATTTCTCGACGACGACAGGTACTTTGCGTGCGACGGGCGGTTTGGACATGGTGGGGTTCCGGAAGTTGGGCGCGGCAGGGCCGCATGTTGAAGGCAAGCGGCAAACCCGGCCAGGGATGCACAGGCACACTTGCCACACGGCGGGAAGGCGCGATTATAGCGCCGGGGCCGGCGGTGGCACGCAAAAGCGGCGTACCGGTCTGTAACGACTCGGTACTACTGGCAGCGGCCTCCCGCAATCATCACGATGCCCTTCGAGCGGGATTGTTATACTGTGCATAATTACAGCCAGCCGGGTCGACCATGTTTCAGGCTTCCGCCTCCGCCTCTGCCTCCGCCTTCGACGCGGGCGACAAACCCGCCTTTTACCGTGAGCTCAATTCGCAGCTCGGCGCATTGCTCAGCGGTGAGCGCGATTTTGTCGCCAATGCCGCCAACCTGTCGGCGCTGATTTTTCAGACTTTGCCCGACATCAACTGGGCGGGCTTCTACTTGATGCGCGGCGACGAGTTGGTGCTCGGCCCATTTCAGGGAAAGCCGGCATGCGTGCGTATCGCTGTGCATCCCGCGCCACGCGGCGTGTGCGGTGCGGCGGCGTTTCAACGCAAGACCCAGCGGGTCGCCGACGTGCACGAATTTCCCGGCCATATTGCCTGCGATTCCGCGTCGAATTCGGAAGTCGTCGTGCCGCTGATTGCGAACGGAATCCTCATTGGCGTGCTGGATATCGACAGCCCGCTGCACGATCGCTTCGACCACGAAGATCAGGCCGGTATCGAGCGACTGGTGCTGACCTTTCTCGGCATGACCGACACGCGCGTGATGTAAGGATTCGCCATGGCGATACGCCGCCGAATGCCGCAAGCATGCAAAGTCGGGAACCCCGCTATCGACCTCTGGTCCGGAAAGCTCTGCGCATTTTCCCGCGTACCGCCGCCCGACGCGCCGGCCTGACCATCGTGTCGCTTACGTCCTTGCTGGTCGACTTCAACTCCTACTTCGCCTCGTGCGAACAGCAGGACCGCCCCGAATTGCGTGGCAAGCCGGTGGGCGTGGTGCCGATGCTGGCTGATACCACCTGCCTGATTGCCGCCAGCTATGAGGCCAAGAAGTTTGGCGTGAAGACGCTGACCAATGTCGGCGAAGCAAAGAAACGCATCCCCGGCATCGAACTGGTGGTCGCCCGCCACGAGCTGTACATCGACTTCCATCACAAGGCGGTCAAGGCGGTCGATGAAATCGCACCGGTGCGCGACGTCCTCTCAATCGACGAAATGGTCTGCGACCTGCCCTCGGGATTCAAGAGTATCGAGCGGGCGACCGAACTCGCGCATCGCATCAAGCAGAACCTCGCCAACAAGGTCGGTGAATACCTGAAGGTCTCGATCGGCGTCGCACCCAACACTTTCCTCGCCAAGCTCGCCTCCGACATGCAAAAACCCGATGGCCTTGTCTTCCTCGAGGAACACGACTTGCCCGGAAAAATCCTGCACCTGCCGCTACGTGCCTTGAGCGGCATCGGCAGCAACATGGAACTGCGTCTCAACAAGCAGGGCATCCACACCATGGCTGACTTGTACGCGCAATCCGCGGCGCAGCTTCGCAGCGTCTGGGGCGGTGTCGGCGGCGAGCGATTTTACGCCCGCCTGCGCGGCGCGGAAGTGCACGACTTTGATCACGGCATGGGTTCGATCAGTCATTCTCACGTGTTGGCGCCGGACCTTCGTAACCGCGACGATGCCTACTCGGTGCTGAATCGCCTCACCCAGAAAGCCGCGATGCGTTTGCGCAAGACCGGCTACTACACCGGCCGCATCGCCATCAAGGTGAAATTCCTCAATGGCCCGTCGTGGGAAAAGGAAACGCGTTTCCTGGAAACGCAGGACACGCTTGACCTGTTGCACGCGATGGACCAGTTGTGGCCCGGCTATCCGGAGAAAAAACAACTGACGCCGCTGCAGGTCGGCGTGGTGCTGACCGATCTCACCTCGGAAGCGGCACAATCCGCACGCCTGTTCGATGATCTCGAGCAGACCGGCGACAAGAAGAAACTCAATGCCGCCATCGACCTGCTCAACACCCGTTTCGGCAAGAAAGCCGCCTACTTTGGCGGCGCACATCGCGCGCTGGATCACGGCAAGCTGGCAATTGCGTTCAATCACATTCCGGATATCGAGACGGAAAAGTAGTGGCCACGACTGGATATAGCGGCACGCCGCTGGCAAAAAAACTGGGCCTCAAGGAAGGCGGGACGCTGGTGCTGATCAACGCGCCACCTGGCATCGAAAGCTGGCTTGCCCCACTGCCCGGCGCGGCAAAGCTCTCCGGCAAACTCGCGGCGAGCAACAAGCTGGTGCTGCTGTTTTGCAAAGACCGTGCCACTTTGAAAAAGGCATTGCCCCTGGTGTCGACGAAACTGCACGCCGACGGCAGCCTGTGGATCTCCTGGCCGAAGAAGACCTCGACATTGTTTGTCGACCTCACCGAGGACGACATCCGCGCCATCGTACTGCCGACGGGCCTGGTCGATGTCAAGGTCTGCGCCGTAAACGACGACTGGTCGGGGCTAAAATTGATGGTGCGAAAAGAACTTCGTGCGGGTTGGAACAAGTAAGTAACTGTCATCCTGAGCGTAGCGAAGGATCTCGGCCGTTCAACTCACTTGACCTTGTCGCGGCGAGATCCTTCGCTGCGCTCAGGATGACAAACCAATAAGAGACACTCAATGTCACTCAAAGACACCGTCGTCATCATCACCGGCGCCTCCACCGGCATCGGCGAGGCACTTGCCTATCGCCTTGCCCAGCAGGGTGCAAAACTGGTCCTGACCGCGCGCCGCGTCGAAGAATTGAACCGCGTCGCCGACAAGGTCCGAAGTTACGGTACCCGCGCCATCACCGTTTCTGCAGATGTCGCGAAGAACGAGGAATGCCGGAAGATTATCGATGCTGCCATCGCCGAATTTGGCCGCATCGATACACTGGTGTGCAATGCCGGCATGACCATGTGGGCGAAGTTCCGGGACATCGACGACATGAGCATTCTCGAGCGCATCATGCAGGTGAACTACATGGGCGCCGTGTATTGCACCCACCACGCGCTGCCGCACTTGCTCAAGTCACGCGGCCGCATCGTCGGCGTCGCCAGCCTCACCGGGCTGGTCGGTGTCCCTACCCGCACCGGCTACGCCGCCAGCAAGCACGCCATGCGCGGCTTCTTCGATTCGCTGCGCATCGAGCTGGCCGAATCCGGCGTCACCGTGACCATGATCTACCCTGGCTTTGTCGCCACCGGTATTCGCGAAAATGCCACCGGAGCGGACGGCAAGCCGGCGAAAATTGACCCGGTCGGCAAGGACGGCGTGATGAGCGTGGAAGAATGCGCCGCGATCATCCTGAGGGCGATAGAGAGTCGCCAGCGTGAGGAGATCATGACCCTGAAGGGAAAACTCGGACAGTGGTTGAAACTGATCGCGCCGGGATTGATCGATGGAATGGCGAAGAAAGCGGTTGAGGGAAATCAGAAGTATGTCGAGCGCGGATGACCCTGTGTCACACTCATGGTTGACAAACTCTAGTACTGGCGCGGCGTTCAGCGGTAAAGTGGCCCGAAAGCCGCACCATTGCTAGACCTTGCTCATTAATTTTAATAACAATCAACATTGCGACTGCCGCCAACATGACTTTCCCCACCTGGTTCACCTTTTTCCTTGCTGCCGTACTGCTCTGCTTCTCCCCCGGCCCCGGCGCCCTCTCGTCGATGTCGGCGGGCATGAAGTACGGCTGGCGGCGGGGGATGTGGAACTGCCTCGGCATGCAGACCTCGATCATGCTCAACAGCACCATCATCGCGCTGGGCCTCGGCGCAATCCTGATGGCCTCAAGCACGGCGTTCGAGGTGATGAAGTGGTGCGGCGCGCTTTACCTCATGTGGCTGGGAATCCAGAAATTCCGCGAGCCGCCCGTGCCATTCGAAGAGATCGCCGCGCGCACGGAGTTCAAGGACACCACCACGAAAGGAATCTTCCTGCAAGGCTTCCTGGTCAGTCAGACCAATCCGAAGGGCTTGATCTTTCTATTGGCGGTGTTGCCTCAGTTCGTCGATCCGGCACAGCCGACGGCGATGCAGTATGTGATCCTGACGTTGACGCTGGTCGCCATCGATATCGTGGCGATGGGTTGCTACACCGGTTTCGCGGCGCGTGTCCTAACCATGCTGAAAGACCCAGCGCATGTTCGCTGGACCAATCGCGCAATTGGCAGTTTGTTTGTGGCGGCGGGCGGGGCGTTGGCGGTGTTCAAGCGGGGATGAGGAGAAGGATTCGCGTCCCGTTGGAGGCGCTCAACGAACGGCGCGGCCATGCAACGCCCGGGCCCAATCAGATGTTCAAAACCAAAGGCACTGGATTCCCGCTTTCGCGGGAATGACGGGAAATTTTTTACCGCCGTCACGTTGCGACCAGGGTCCCCATGAGAGTCGCCGAGTAACGCAGGAACGACAGGGGTAGTCCGCGAGGACTGTCTGAGGGCGAGCGCGAAACGCAACCTTTTGCTCGATATTTCCACGAGCCCGAGTTCCGCAGCGGCCTGTCTTTTCGAGTAACGCAGGGAAGCCCGCAGGGCAGACGAACCTGGGGTCGCCTTTCTTTGCTTACTCTCTTTGGCGAAGCAAAGAAAGTGAGTAGCCGCCGGGCTACCCCCGGCTTCTCACCGCAGCATTGAAACAAGCGGCAGCCCTTTGCGAAGGACATTGGATCCCCGCTTTCGCGGGAATGACGGACTTAGCGCTACCGCCCACCAAATATCGCCAGAAACACGAACAGCGCTACCAGGATTGCGCACACGAGAAAGAAAATCTTCCATCCCGACTTCGGCGACTCTCCCTGCACTTCCCCAGTCTGGCCATTCACCACAAACCGGTAAGTCTTGCCGCCGTAGAGATACGCGGAGACCCACATCGGCAACAGGATGTGCTTGAACGTCAGGTGGCTGTATTGCGTATTGAGCGATGAGATGCGCTGGTGGTCACCACCGATATCGGCGCGCACCAGTTGCTCGACCTTGCCGTCGATCATCTGTTTCGCCGTCACGAACGCCGATTTCAGGCTGACCTGATACGCCTCGGCCTGGAAGCCGGTGATGTACTCGTCCTGGTACGGCACCAGCTCCTTGGTATTCCAGGTGCGCAGGCTTGATGAAAAATTGGCCATGATCATGCTGCCGACCACGCCGGTCTGCTGCACCAGCGCGCGCTGCAATTCCGCCGCACCGGTATTGCTGCCGCCGCCACCGTAACTGCTCTTGCTGCCGGAGACCAGCACATCGTCGTGAAAGAACGAGACCGTGCCTGACACGCTGGTCCAGTCGGTACGGGTGCGGGTCTCGGTGACGCGCTCACCCTTTGAGTTCGTGGTTTGGTAACTTTCGCTGTGGTCGTCGCCGCGCTGGCCGGCATAGCGCGTGTAAGTCTGCGCATCAAACGTCCAGTACGGCACGTAGATGCCCTTGATGCCGCCGTCGCCCTGCGCATACTTCTTCAATGCGGACGGCGCCAGCCACAGGCCCTTGATCCAGCCGCGCCATTTTTCCTGCGCCTGCAGCTTCGTCACATTGAACGGCACCAGCGATTTCGGCTTGATCTGGCGTTGCGCGTAGCTCTTCGAAGTCAGCGGTGTGCCACAGAAAGTGCAGGCGCTGGCATAAAGATTGGCGGCAAGTGTCTGTTCGCCGCCGCAGTTATTGCATTTGATCTGTTCCTGCTGGTGGGTCTCGCTTTCGCTTTCCAGTTTGGCGAGCCACTCTTCAAGGCTGAGTTCCTGAATCTTGTCGTCGGATTCCGGGATGTCGTTGACGGCGGCGCAGTATGGGCACTTCAGTGTCTTGCTGCCTGGCGCGAATGACAGCTTGGCGCCGCAGGAGGAACAGGGAAAGGCGCGCACCTTGCCGGTCAT
>JANNGY010000295.1:0-6634 GCA_031404095.1 Betaproteobacteria bacterium
CAGTTGCTTTTCCAACTCCGGCAGCTTTCCATATTGCAATTCCGCCAACCTATCGAACTGCCCTTTGCGCTGCAACTCCGCCATCTGGGTGCGAATCTTCTCGATCTCTTCGCGAATATGCTGCGTGCCCTGTACCTGCGCCTTTTCGGCCTTCCAGATCTCTTCCAGATCGGAGTACTCTTTTTCCAGGCGACGAATTTCATCCTCGATCAAACTGAAGCGTTTCTTCGACGCCTCGTCCTTTTCTTTCTTGACGGCTTCGCGCTCGATCTTCAACTGGATCAGCCGCCGGTCGAGCTTGTCCATCACTTCCGGCTTCGAATCGATTTCCATGCGGATGCGTGCTGCCGCCTCATCGATCAGGTCGATCGCCTTGTCCGGCAGGAAACGGTCGGTGACATAGCGGTTCGATAGCTCCGCCGCAGCGATGATGGCCGGATCGGTGATCTCGACGCCGTGATGGACCTCATAACGTTCTTTCAGGCCGCGCAGGATGGCAATGGTCGCTTCCACGCTGGGCTCATTCACCATCACTTTCTGGAAGCGGCGTTCCAGTGCGGCGTCTTTTTCAACATACTTCCGGTATTCATCGAGCGTCGTCGCGCCGATGCAATGCAACTCGCCGCGCGCCAGCGCCGGTTTCAGCATGTTGCCGGCGTCCATCGCGCCTTCCGCCTTGCCGGCGCCGACCATGGTATGCAGTTCGTCGATGAAAACAATGGTCTTGCCGGCATCCTGTTCCAATTCCTTCAGCACCGACTTGAGACGCTCTTCGAACTCGCCGCGGTATTTGGCCCCGGCCAGCAACATGGCCATGTCGAGTGAAAGCACCCGTTTGTCCTTGAGCGATTCCGGCACTTCACCATTGACGATGCGTTGCGCGAGCCCTTCGACGATGGCGGTTTTTCCCACGCCGGGCTCGCCGATCAGCACCGGATTATTCTTGGTGCGGCGCTGCAGCACCTGGATGGCGCGGCGGATTTCATCGTCGCGGCCGATCACCGGGTCAAGCTTGCCGTTACGGGCGCGCTCGGTCAGGTCCATGGTGTACTTCTTCAATGCCTCGCGCTGGCCTTCGGATTCCTGGCTGGAAACGCCTTCCGTGCCACGCACCGCGAGGATCGCCGCCTCCAGCGCCTGCTTGTTGGCGCCATGTTCCTTGAAAACCCGCCCGATTTCGCCCTTGTCGCTCAATAGCGCCAGCAGGAACAGTTCGCTGGCGATGAACTCATCGCCGCGCTTGGTAGCGTCCTTGTCGGTCAGATTAAGCAGGTTGGAAAGGTCGCGCGAAATGGTGATTTCCCCGCCCTGCCCCTCCACTTTGGGCAAATGTTTGACAAGCTTTTCCAGTGCCGCTTTCAGACGCGGCGTGGCGACACCGGCGCGCCCCAAAAGCGAGGACGTGCCGCCGTCGTCCTGATTGATCAGCGATAGCAGCAAGTGGGCCGGCTCAATGAAGCCGTTATCGTTGGCCAATGCCGCGCTTTGCGCATCCGCCAGCGCCTGCTGAAATTTTGTGGTGAGTTTGTCGATTCTCATGTTGAAGGCCTAAAATGGATTCATGAACAAGGTGCATCGGTTGCGCAATCCGATATGTACGGTGGCACACCTAGCAGCCTGCCGGACTTAAAGGAAATCGGCTGCAAATTGACCTGGCCGGTGCATATTTCCCCGCTTTTCGGCGCCAATGGAACAACCATTGGCTTGAAAATCGTGAAAATCTGCCCTCGCCCACGTCAATTTTCGCTTCGATTCTTTAAGTCCGACAAGCTGCTAGCGCCATCGCTCCCATCGCTAAAATGAACATAAGGTCATGTCCCGTGCTTTCAAGGGGTTATTGAAATGTCTGACAACAAACACCTTCTGGAAGAAGTGATTACCGAGGACGTCAGCCGCGCCCTTCGCGAGGACGTGGGCAATGGCGACCTGACAGCCGCGCTGATTCCCGCAACCGCACGCGGCCACGCCCGCGTGATAGCACGCGAGGACAGCGTCATTGCCGGCATCGAGTGGTTCCAGCGCTGTTTTGACGAACTCGATCCGGAATGCGAAGTTTTCTGGCACGTTGAAGACGGCAAGCATGTGGCCGCTGGTGTGCAGTTTTGCGAAATCACCGGCAGCGCGCGTGCGCTGCTGACCGCGGAACGGGCCGCGCTGAATTTTCTGCAGACGCTTTCGGCCGTGGCGACCAAGACGCGCCTGTTCGTCGATGCGGTAGCCGGCACCGGCGCAAAGATCCTCGATACCCGCAAGACGCTGCCTGGTCTGCGCATGGCGCAAAAATACGCGGTACGTGTGGGCGGCGGCCACAATCACCGTATCGGCCTCTACGACGGCATCCTCATCAAGGAAAACCACATCGTGGCGGCGGGCGGTATCAAGCCGGCACTGAAGGCGGCGTTTGCGCTGGTGCAGCATCAGGCGCCGCGCGACACGATGATCGAGATCGAAGTCGAGACACTCGAACAATTGCGCGAGGCGCTCGACTGCGGCGCCAAGCTTGTCCTCATCGACAACATGTCGGCGGCGCAGATGGCCGACGCGGTAAAAATTGTCGCCGCCAGCGGTCGGCCCGGAGTTGAACTGGAAGCCTCCGGCGGGGTCACACTGCAGTCGGTGCGCGCGATCGCGGAGACCGGCGTCAACCGCATCTCGGTTGGCACGCTGACCAAGGACGTGAAAGCGATCGACCTGTCGATGCGATTTGGCATGCATTGATGGCCAACAATGAAGCGCGATCCATCTATTTAATGCCGTCGTCCCAGCGTAGGCTGGGACCCAGCCCTTTGTTGCTCTGACAAACAAGTGGACTGGATCCCAGCCGACGCCGGGATGACGGACATGACGATTTACTAACGACTTTCTATCCCAATCCCATGAACTCACGAATTGCCCTGGCCATAACGATTTTCAGCGCGACACTAATATCCGGCTGCGCCAACGCACCCAAGGCTGACCCTCTGGAAGGAATGAATCGCGCAACCTACGCGTTCAACGATACGGTCGACACGGTCGTATTGAAACCCGTTGCCAAGGGCTACCAGGCCATCACGCCGGTATTCTTTCGCGCCGGCGTGACCAATTTCTTTACCAATCTCGGTGATGTCGCCACGTCCGCGAATAATCTTTTGCAAGGCAAGGCCGGCGATGCGGCATCCGATGCAGGACGCTTCCTCATCAATTCCACGCTAGGAGTGCTGGGCCTGTTCGATGTGGCCACGCCGATGGGACTCGAGAAGCACAACGAGGATCTGGGCCAGACGCTTGGTGTGTGGGGATTCGGCAGCGGCCCCTTCCTGATGCTGCCCTTGCTGGGTCCGTCCAGCCTTCGCGACTCGATAACCGGCATTGAAGGGCGTGCCTTCGGCTATTCACGCTATATCGACTATGTTCCCACTCGCAATACCGCGCTCGGCCTGGACCTGATCAACCTTCGCGCGAACCTGCTGGGGGCCAGTTCCGCGCTCGATGAGGCTGCCCTCGACAAGTACCAGTTCATCCGCGACGCCTTCCTGCAACGGCGGCTGCGCAATGTGTACGACGGCAAAGCGCCACAGGAAAAACTCGACCAGCTCGAGGAAGACCTGGAGCCGCCGCGGTCGGCCGCACCGGCAAAAACAGAGGCACCCGAGAAGAAGTAAGCCGGCATGCTGGACGCGAGCCTGATCCTCATCATCGGGATTTTTTGCGCGATCATGTTTGGCGTGCTGGCGTTCTGCATTCGCGAACGAAAACGCACCTTGGCCAATCAGGCCGGCAACCTTGAACAGGATCAGGCGGAAGATGCGCGGGTTGCGGTCGTGTTGTTTGGCGCCATCATTGTCGGCGCGTTGTTGGCGCTGATCACGATGTATCTGGTGTTTTTCAGGCAGTGGGGATAGCGGCACGGCGTTAGTGACATCGCCGCACGCCGCCGGCCGGCTCCTCTCGCCCGGTCACGGGAGAGAGGCTGGGAGAGAGGGGGGCAGCACTTTGCCGCTCTAAAAAGCGCAAACACAAGCACTGGCGCGCTTTTCCTGGCGAAATGCCGCTGTAAGGCGCGCCCGTGCTGGAGTTTGTCTCTTTACCCGGTGAAATCGCGGGATTCCGGAAGTCCACGGTGATTGGCATAGTCCCTGCATGCCGCGATACGGTTGCGCCAGCTGTGCTGGCAAAGTGCAAAATGCGGGTTCGTCGCTTCGTAAAGGCCGACTTAGAATTTCCGCTTGGGCCCAAATTCGTCAGCGAAGCGACAAAAAAATAGGGGTCGCAATCATGCATCTTCGTTTTCGTTCCTGCCTTGCTGCCATTTTGCTATCCGCGCTTACGATGCCCACGAGGGCGGCACCACCGACGATTGGCGGCTGCCAGATACTGCCCAGCAACAACTACTGGAATACGCCGGTGGATACGTTGCCGGTTCATCCTAGTTCGGCCGCATGGATCAGCAGCATCGGTGGTGCGCAAGGCGTAACTCGGGTACTGCATGCCGACTGGGGCAACAAACTAGATGACGGCGGCGGTGTCAATGAAATCGTTGAATACGGAATTCCGTTTATCACCGTTTCCAATCCCCTCGTCGCGTCACCGGTGACTTTCGATTACGCGGACGAAAGTGATCCAGGACCGTACCCGATTCCAACATCGGCGCCAATTGAAGGCGGACCAACCAGCACTGGAGACCGCCACGTTATCGCGATCGACACCAGTAACTGCATTCTTTACGAGTTGTACAGTGCATACCCGAATGGGGTCAACAACTGGAACGCTGGTTCTGGCGCCCGATGGCCGTTGAACTCCAATGCGTCGCGCACTGACGGCTGGACTTCCGCGGACGCGGCGGGCCTGGCGATACTGCCCGGCCTGGTTCGCTGGGAAGAAGTGGCGGCGGGTGAGATCAACCACGCAATCCGATTTACCGCGCCAAACATTTGGGGACGGAACGGCACGGCGCACAAATACATTTGGCCTGCGCGCCACTGGTCTGCAAACGTCGACAACCCAAATCTACCGCCAATGGGCGCAAGAGTTCGGCTGAAGTCCTCATTCAACATTTCTGGTTTTGATTCGAGAACTCAAGTGATATTGCGTGCATTCAAGAAGTACGGAATGGTGCTGGCTGACGGTGGTAGCAGTTGGTTTTTCTCTGGCATGTCCGACGTCAATTGGCCAGACATCGTCATTCAGCAACTCAATGGCGGCATGATTCGTGGCGGCGATTTTGAGGTCGTCGATACGCTGCCCCTTCAAATACATCCCGACAGCGAACAATCAGTACAGCCGCCCGGAGTACCGACCGGCGTTAGCGTAATAGCCGGAAACGCGCAGGCGACTTTTTCATTTACGCCGCCGGCAAATAGTGGCGGCAAGCCAGTGCTTGATTACACGGTGACCTGTAACCCAGGCGCGCGGACGGGAACGGCAGCAAACTCATCCATTACGCTGAACGGGCTGACCAACGGCGTTGCGCTCACCTGCTCCGTTGCGGCGCGAAACCTGGTGTTCTCCAGCGGCGCCTCCTCAGCAGTCAATGTCACGCCGGGACTGGGCGTACTCTCTGCGTTGCCAACCGGAATCGACTTTGCACCGAATCTGATTGCCACACCAAGTGCGACACAAACCATCGTGGTGACCAATACGGGCAGCGGCAACTCGGGCGTGATCGGCGAATTGCTGACCGGTGCCAACGCGGTTTCGTTTTCGCGAACATCGACTTGTGACAGCGCGTCACTCGGCGTCAGTGCCACCTGCAACATCGTTGTGGCGTTCAATCCGCCGGCCATCGGACTGCACCTGGCAACAATTACTCTTTCCGGCGCGACGACGAGTCCGGTGACGATTCCACTCTCCGGTGTCGGTGTTGCGGTTCCGGGTTCCCCGGTAGTGGGAAGCGCAGTCGCTGGCGATGGGCAGGCCTGGATTTTTTTCGCATCGCCGTCGACCAATGGAGGATCGCCAATCACGAAGTACACGACAGATTGCACGCCTGGTCCGGTATCAGTCGACGGAGCAACATCGCCGATCTTGGTCTCGGGGCTTGCCAACCTCACGACTTATTCGTGCTCGGTGACTGCAACCAATGCGGCCGGGTCGAGCCTGCCTTCATTGCTTGCCAACGTGACCCCATCCAATGCGCCGGCGCTCGGTGCAGTCGCCGTGTTTTCGCGAAAATTGCACACTGGGGCGGGGGATTTTGATTTGCCAATCCAGAGGCCGACGCCAATCAATGGTCCCGTTTCCGTTGAGCCGCGCGGCATTGGCGCCGGACACACCGTCGTTTTTAAGTTCAACAACCCGATCATGAATGCCGGCACCGCTAGTTCTTCGCCAGTTGGCACGGTGACAGGGGTCGTCGCGGTCGGCAATGAAGTGCGAGTAACCCTCGCCGATGTCCCGGACAATCGCCGGATTACCGTTACTCTCGCTGCTGTTACCGACATCAATGGCAGTACTGCGACCGTGGATGCATCCCTGGGATTCCTGTTAGGCGATGTGAGCGACTCGGGAAGCGTTAACGCAAGCGATATCAGCAGCATCAAGGCACGGCAAGGCCAACCTGCGTCGACCAGTCCCCGGTTTGACCTGAACGCCAGCGGGACGGTGACATCGCAGGATGTTTCGGCTGCCAAAGCACGGTCAGGAATGACGCTTCCAT
>JANNGY010000296.1:0-13444 GCA_031404095.1 Betaproteobacteria bacterium
GTTGGCGGCGGTCACCGTGGCAAGCGGACAGGTACTCGCGCCGGCCGGCGCCCCGGTATTCGTGACCCCGGCAGGATAAGTGTCGGTAAACGCTGCCAAGGTCATATCGACCGCGTTCGGATTTGTCAGGGCGATCGTCAACAACGAAGTGCCGTTTTGCGCGATCACCACCGGCGCGAAAGTCTTCGCTACCGTTGGCGCGGCTTGCACGACAAGCGTGGCGACATTACTGGGCGTACCAGGTGTCGGAAAGCCGGTGTAGGAAGCTCCTGAGGACTGGTTGTTGTTCGTACCCGCAACCGTGCTCGTGACGGAAATGGTCACGGTGCAACCGGTGGTCGGCACATTGCCCGCAGTGACCGCGAAATTGGCGACACCGACCGCTGCGTTACTGACAACAGCCGTACATGTTCCCCCGACGGTGGCCGAAGAAAGCGTCATTCCAGCGGGAAACGCATCCGTGAACGCAAGACCGGTAATGGCGGCACCGGTTGGATTGGTGATGGTAAAGGTAATTACCGACACACCGCCACTGACAATGGTGGTGGGTAAAAAAGCTTTTGCGATCCCCAACCTGGCAACGCTGAGTGTTGCGGTCGCTGTACCGCCAGTCTGTGCGGGTCCTGAGGAAACAACGGCACCCGTCGTATTGACATAATTGCCCGCGGTTGCAGCTGTCTTCACATTGACCGTAATGGTGCAACTCCCGTTCGGCAAAATGGTGGCACCAGCGCCGGGATCAATGCGAATGCCGAGGTCATTGTTCCCCACACCGGCACCGCCGGAATCCTGCAACGTTCCTGCGGTACTTCCAGCCGTACAAGTATTGGTGGTCGTGGCGTTGGCGATTTGCATCGCGGCAGGTACAGTTGGGAGAATATCGGTGAATGACACGCCGGTGAGGCTGGTCGGGTTAGTTCCCGGATTGGAAATGACGATCGTCATCACCGAGTTACCGCCAACGGCCATCGCTACCGGGCTAAAGCTCTTGGTTATGGTTGGCGGTCCCAGTACATTCAAAGTGCCACTGGCGGAGAGTCCCGGCGGCGTATTGGCTACCGTTACTGGGCCCGTCGTGTTCACCTTTGCGCCTGCTGCCGCCGCCGTCACATTAACGGTTATCCGGCATACACGTGTTCCGGCCGTTCCAATCGTCAAGCCGCTGAGAGTCAACGAGTTACCACTCGCCGGCGCCGTTACCGTTCCGAGTGTACAACTCGATCCCCCTTGCGCTGCGATCGTTGCGTTCGGTGCAGCGGTGTTTACCAATCCAACCGGATAAGTGTCAGTGAACGCAACGCCGGTAATCGCGGTACCGGCGTTAGTGTTGGTAATGTCGATCTGCATAACCGTGGCGCCACCAGCGACAATCGGATTGGTGACAAAAGTCTTTACAATCGTCGGCTCTGTCAGCGCGGTAACCGTGAGAATTGTGGCTACCGAAGTCGGATCAGGCGCGTTATCGAACGTCGCCAGGAATGCCGGGTTGGTCTTGTTGCCGGCGGTCGCCACGACTGCCGTTGTCACCGTACATGTTCCCCCACCTTGATCGAGCGTCATATTGGACAGACCAATGGTGTTTCCGCCATTGGTCCCGGTCCCAGCCGTCAGTGTGGCGGTAGACCCCGGTGAGCAATTGAGTGTCACCGATGCGGGATTTGTGTTGGTCAATCCGGCGGGATAGGTATCCAAAAACACTGCGCCTGCGCGGGTAACGGTTGTCGTGGCGTTTGAATTGGTCAGCGTAATGGATAGCTGGGAAATGTCACCGACGTTGACCGTGTTGGGCGAGAACGTTTTTACGATGGTCGGGTCGCCGACAACCGCGTAAGTCGCAGTTGCCGGATTACCCGGTACCGCATCGCCGGTACGGGTTACGCCGCTGGTTGTATTGGTAAACGCACCGCCTGGCGCAACACCGATCACTTGCTTCGTGATCGTGCAACTCGCGCCAATTCCGAGCGATCCGCCAGCCCCCCCCAGCGATAGCGAGGTCGCGCCGGTAGTCGCGGTCAATGTGCCACCACAGGTATTGGTGCCTACAGTCGCCGTGTTCTGCATCCCGCCTGGATAGGTGTCTGAGAACGCCACCCCAGTCACTGCTGCGCCAGTATTGTTGGTAAGTACAAAAGTAATGGTTGAATTCTGTCCCACCTCAAACGTCGGCGCCGAGAACGACTTAGTGATTGAAACCTTACCGACGAATAGTGTCGCGGTGGCAGCCGGGCCAGTGCCACCATTGGTGGACGAAACGCTTCCCGTGGTATTTACATGGCTGCCCGCGACCGCGCTCGTTACCTGAACGGTGATATTGCAACTGCCTCCTGCGAGAATCGTCGCACCCGGGCTCATGCCAATGGTGGTGCCGAGGGCAGCGCCACCAGTCAGGGTGCCCGGCGTCGAACCGGCCGTACAGACGATATTTGGACCCGGCGTAGCAGAATTGGTAATGGTCGCAGGAAGGAAGGTGTCGGTGAAAGTCACTCCATTAAGCGCCAGCGGGTTGCCCGCCGGGTTTGAGACAACGATAGTCAGCGTCGAAGGGGCTCCCGTGTTGATCACGGCGGGCGCAAAAGACTTCGAAATTAATGGCGGGCTCAGCACCACACCGCTGGCCGACGCGCTAGTCGTGCTGAACGTGGTTCCCAGCGTTTGTCCACTGTAGGAAATGGACGCGGAATTGGTGATTTGCGTGCCAGCGGGCAAGCCGACATTGACGGTAGTATCGAAGCGGAGCGAGGTCGCCTCACCAAACGCCAAGCTTCCGCCCGCCGCGCCGGTCGCCCCGCTGCCCAGTCGAAAGATGACGCAAGGATTGGCAACGGGCGCGCAGGTGGCCGGGACATTCGAGAATTCGGCCTGATCGTCAGCTAGGGCATCGGTTTTCGCGCCCGCATTTGCACCGGAAACAACGACCAGAGACCCCGGAACATATGTCGTACCGGCAGGGATGGCGTCCTTCAACACCAGGTTGGTGCCAGTGTCCTGGCCGGTATTGGACATGGCGATTGTCCAGCGCATGACATCACCTGCCAGCAGCGGGGCGCCATTTAGATCCTGTACCGTCTTGGTGACGTTCTGCGTGATGATTGGCACGTAGAGATCGGTCACGAAAGTCACCAGATTGGGATGATAGTTTTCCCCGGTTGTGGCCATGCTGATCGTGGCGGACGTGGCGCCATTCGGCACAACGCCGGTCGGCACGGTCACGCGATCCACGTCAACGCCGAAATTATTCGTATTGCTTGGATTTCTTCCCGGCAATTGCACACCGTTCTCCGAGATAACGGAATTGAAGAAATCAGCCGTCGAGTTCAATGCATCGACCATCTGAACCCCGTTCACACGGAATTCGTCCCCAACGAGGCTAAGGTCGCCGTCGTAGCCCGCTGCGCCCACGCGGGTCGTCACCGGTCCCGACAAAGGCGTCAGGAATCCACTCGGCGTCAGGCTCACCGAATTGCCGGCACTGACGAGCCCGTAGCCGTCATAGACGACCATGTTTTTGAGGGTTTCTGCCGGGTTCTGATAGACAACGACCATCATCCAGCCGCCCCAATAACCATCAGCGAGGGCGGCGGACTGCGTGCTTTGCACATTCGCAACGGTATAAACCCCGTTACCTGCCGCCGCCACCGCCGCAGTGACGTCGGCCACGGCCGAGTAGTTATTGGCCTGGCCGCCGGCGATGTCGACGGTCGAAGCCGACACACTGGAGTAGCCAAAACTCGACGGTGTCTGGAACAGCACCTGGCCCCGCTGGGCGCTGGCGGAACGGCCACCCCAGTACAACCCGGCATACTTGACAGTGGAGCCGGGCGGCATCGCGAGCGTGGCCTGGGAGGAGTTGAATGTCGATCCGTCCGCGTCGACATCGACAAATACCATCAGGAAATTCTGGTTGTGCAAGCCGGTCGGATTTGCCGTCCCGGCTTGCGCCAACGCGCAGTTCCCGCCGGCCGGGCTGCAGGTCATCACGCTGTTGCCAATCAGCTTGATGTCGCCATTGTCGTTGGTGCTGTACCGAACCGAGAAAGGCCTTGTGATTTGCGCCGCCGCATCAAATGCGTGCGACAGGACAATTGCGACCAGACAGAACACTACCCAGCGAGCGATCGCGAGCGCAGGGGACCGACGCTGAGAGGAATTTCCCACCATCGTGAGGCGTAATTCTTGTGGAGTGGCTGACAGAGGTGTTTTCATTATTTGAATTGGCTGTTGCCGAAGCTCGGGAAAACAGTCTCCATCTTTTGTTCAATTCTGACCGCGCCACTGCCCTCCGAGCCTGAACCCCGGGCTGCGGCCGGCACACTTTCATCGACCGTGATCGATTTCCCTGCTTTGCCTCCGGCGAACAAATCCTCATCAAACTTGTAGCGCAGCCTGACGAATGCACCCTGGTTTGTGTACTCCCCGGAAGTTAAATCTTCATCACGGTAGCCAAAAAAGTTGTAACCACCTGAAATCCAAATGTTCTCCGCCACCATGTATCCCAGTTCCAGCCCGATTCCATAGTGCTTGGACGCCGTCCCCTTGCCTAACATGGTGGACGCATTCAGGGAAACATCCCAGCGCGGGGCAAAATCCCACATTGCGCGACCGGAAAGCAATTGCACATTGTTCTTGGCGACCAGTCCATTCGATTTGTCATTGACCCATTTCGCGGCATAACGACCCGAAAACGTAAACGGACGTCGCGGTTGCCAGTTGGCGTGAATTGAAATCAATTCAACCGTTCGTTTTAGTTCAAGGCCGGTCAATGTCGAATCATGTTCAGTCCGGTGCTCAATACGACCGAGCGCGTTCCATTTATCGGCGTCCGTATCGCGATAGGCAATTCCCAATTGAAGGCGGTCCTGCTCATTTTCGCCGGTGATCAGACCTTTGTTCCTGATCAGCGAATAGGTGTTCCGTCCCAGGAATGTCCAATCGCGGCTGATTTTTGCGGCCCCAGCCAAGGTCGACAGAATCGAATCGCTATTGCGGCTCGTCCTCAATTCGAGGCGGGTTGAGCCTTTCCACAAAGGATTGGCGGTGTACTCGAGCCCAAAAGTGATTGCCGTCGCCTCCGCGTCGCCTTTCCCGGACAACGCATGGATGCGCTCGAAGCCGGTTTGCAACTGCAAGCCGGCGGATAAAGTCCAGAGATTGCGCAACCCGAAAGCGGCTTCCGCATCACCGCCCGAAATTGCATCACGAATGCGGTACTCACTGAAGACACTGCCGTCCTTCATGTAGTCCAAATTCAATCCGACGACCGTAGCGTTCTGACGCTGCTGGCTATTAAGTCCGTATGGTCCGGTCAATGAGGTAATGAATTCGTGACGTGCGTAAATTCGACTATTGTTGCCAAGGCGATAGTCGGCGCCAATCGCCGCCAGTTTGCGCGACGTATCTTCCACGTCGACCTCCGCCTCGATGTAGGCGGCCGCATCTTTCAAACCAGGCACTTCGCCTGTGATGCGCGCACGAACTGAAGTGAATTCGTCGTCAACCGGTTTGGAGTTCGCCACGGCCAACCTTGGCTGCGAATCACGGGCGTGGCGGATTCCGCCTTCGAGACGCAGTCCATTCTCGAGCGTGCGTTCGACCGTAATCAGCATGCCATCGCGCTTGTATCCGGCCACAACATCCTCGGTGTGCAGTATTTCCCCCTGCAAACGGGTCTTTTCGTCCAGCCTATAGGACAATTTGCCGCCCATTTCCTTGCGGCCACTTGCCAGACTGGCACTGGGATTGTCAAACCCTCTGTCGGTCCTCCCCGCGTAGAGATTTACGTCGAGGTCACCGTTGACATGTCGGAACTCGACTCGTTGCGCGTTACCCTGCTTTTCGCCCCGCATCGCGGCGCCAGACAAGATCTCGCGCCGGGTCCGCGCTAGTTCGGCGATCAGAAACGTCCTGTCCGCCAACCGCGCGATTGCATTCACGCCTGCCATGCGAAATTTGTCCAATGGATTGCGGTCGTCGACGATCATCGCACCAATTTCAACCTGCTCGCTGAGCCGGAACTGCGCGTCAGCACCCGCCGCCCAGAAATCGTCGCCGCCCTGGTCGACCTCGTAGGTGATGCGAATCGATATGGGATTCAGTTCCTCGTCCAGGCTGGCAATCGGCGATTTGAAAATTATGCGGCCTGTAAGTACCTCAAGTTCGTAATCCACGAATCTCGACAGCGGCAAGGTGCGAATGATTACCGATGGCTGGTTGCGGCTACGCGTCAGGATTTCGATCTTCTCGCTGTTTATCAATCCGCTAATTCTGCTCAGCACGAAAGGACCAGAGGTTCCGGTTGCAGGAAATTCGTCAATGACCTGTCGGGTCGTGTCCCGGCTGGCGAAAACATTTGCACTCACCCGCCCAGTCTCATAGTGCTGCTTAATGCCCGTAAGCGACCTGCTGTAATTCGACAACTTGCGCACTTCGTTCAAGGGTGACGTATTGAAATCTCCATACAGCAGATAGGACTTGTTTTTGTCGATCCGCACGTAGAACCGGCCAGTCGATTGAGCGTCAAAGCCGCGAATCGAGGAGTCGCCATAAATTGGATAAAACTCATCCGGCTGAATATCGCGAAACAAACGTTCTTTTGTGTTCTTGTCAGAATCATAGGCGAGCGTCAGCAAATACTCGCCTTTCACCTTGCCCTTCAGGAACATGGCCGCGCGACCTGCCGCGTCGCGTTTGCCATCCCCCCAACTGCGTGACACATGCTGGATTTCCTGCTCAAAACCATCTTCGGCGCGTGTCGGCGCGAAGCCGCGCGCATCCAGTTTGCGAAGACTCAGAACCCCCTCGATGACACCCGACGCAATCATCTCGCGCAGTTCTGGCAGAAAATCCAGCTTCGCCTCTACGCGAATGTCACCGCTGGAAGCGGTTACCAGGGATTCCATCGGTTCCGATGGCGCAACAAGCTCGAATTCTGCACGCCCGCCCTCAACGTAGGTTTGTATGCCCGGTTCGACAGCACTCAAGTCCTCGACGGTCCAGCGGCCCGCGCTGGCAAACAAAGTTACTGACGTGCGGGAAGTGACGGGCACACCCTTGGCATCCGATACAAGAACCACTACCTTTACAGGCGTTTTTCCGTCGGCGATTGCGCTCCCCCGGCCAATCTGCGGGAAATCGATTGTCAGTCTTGCCAGCGGACCGGGAGCGATTACCTTGATGGACATTTCACCACGCGCATTGCCGAACGCATCAAATTGCCTGACAGTAAGCGCATTTTCACCAACGACCAGATTTACGCCAAGATATTCCCATGCTTGCGATTTTTTTTCTGCGATTACCACGCGCTTGCCGACGCGCTCCTCGGCGATCTCCTTGCCATTGATAATCAACTTGAATGTCGCGCCTGCAGTACCTTTTACGCGAATCGTCGTCTGAGCGAACGCAAGGACATCCGCGTCCCTGAGGCCGATGAACCCCAGCGAATTGTCCTCAAGAGAAAGCACACTTTCCAGCGGGATTTCAGGCTCCTTGGCCGGGCGATCAATTATCCATTTCGGCGCACCTGTCGGCGCAGGCTGAAATAGCGAATCAAATCTCGGCGTCAAAGCACCGGTCGTGTTGGACGAAGCGGGAACCACAACCGGCGCGCCGAGCGAAGACGGGGCTGCAGTGCTTGCAATTGGCGCCGTATCGCCAACGACGCCGGAAGCGGGCAGCGCCTTGATGTCGTTTGCCGCGCGCAAATTCGGATCGGTCTCCAGTCGCTGCTGCAGGCGGCCTTCAAATTCCTGTTTCAGGCTTGCTGCCATCAGGCGGCGCTGGGTTATGTCCTTCATCGCATTCTGTTTGCATGCGCTGATCTCGAAATTTGCCTTGTGCAGTTCGCCATGCTTCAGGTCGACTATGCGGCTATCGCCTTTGCCTAGATTGCGGCTGGACACGTTGGCCAGATCTTTCAGTTCCGTACCGGCGGGAAGTGTCGTACGGTCTATCTTCAGCACATGTGTACGTGGCAGCAACCCATAGAAACTGAACTTGCCTTCCGAATCCGTAATGACGTTGGTGCCGTCTTCCAGATAGAGACGCACACCGGGCACTCCAATTTCACTTTGTCCCACTGTGCCATATGCCGCCTGGATGTCATCACCAGTACAGTATGCCAATACCTTGCCGACCACATATCCCCTATCGGTGAAGACGCCGCCAACCACGGCGACCTTCGCGGTCGCCACATTCGATTCGCTATAGAGAGTGCTGCCACCGCTCAATCGATAGATCGCGATTGCGCGATTGACCCCGTCGCCTTGCATAGCACCCGGGCCAACACGAATCTTGTAGCTTATCCTGAGTTGCTGGCCCAACGTCATGTGCCCAAGATTGAACTCGAGCCGCGGGCCGGCGCCACCTTTGGGATCGGCAACGCGCTGGCCATCCTTGCGGGTTGAGCCGGCCGCATAGCTAAACCCTGCAGGCAATAAGTCCGTGAGGAGCACATCGCTTTGGTCGAGTGCATAGCCTGTGTTGTTCTTGACGTTTACGATGTATTCAATGAACTCACCGACCTCAACAACAGTACGCAAGACTGTTTTCTGCACAAACAATCCGCCAATCAACCCCCCGTCGACTGGAATGTCAACGATGACCGGTCCGGTCTCGGGGCCCAAACGAAACGTCCCGCCATACGATCCGCCGGATGTGGCGCCAGTCGCGATCACATTGCGTCCTGGCGGAAGCTGCGACACCGCCACCTTGGAGGTCCATGTGTAACCATTTGGCGGTGTGACGAGGGCACAATAGTCCCCGGGACTGACCAGCGGAAAAACAAAGCGGCCGTCTGTACCGGTGACCACAACACTAGGCGCCGGGATCAACATGTCGCCACTGATCGTACTGACGTTTGCGGGGATATTGGTGCAGGTCCCACCAGCCGCCGTCACTAGTCTTACCGTTGCGCCCGCAATCGGTTGATTCGTCCGACTGTCGAACACCACGCCGTTCGGATCGATCAGAGTAATGGTCGTCGTTATCTTCTTACCGCAGCCGATCAGTTCGAGCGCCACCGTGTCATACGGCCGTCCCTCAAGTACTTTGTCATCCGGCACCACCGGGGGCAAGCGTATGTTGATGGGGTCCGCCACAAACATTCCCGTGTTGGGGCCAGTCTCAGTTGCGATGATCTCCTCGCGTTCGCCGCCGGGTCCGGTGAGTACAATTGTTCGCCGCTCGATGATCGTGGGTTCCGCGTTACACGAGGGTGCATTGGCTCGCAGATAAAGTGGTTTGCCGATAAACCCCCAGACGGTCGGACGGAGGAACCGGGAGTCGATAAATCCTGTGATCTCATCGGAAACACTGCCGATGGAACCCGCCAAGACTGTTGTTGTGTCGCCAACCGTCAAGACTCCGCTTGTCCCACCAACAATCCGGAAACTCGTGGAATTCGTTGCACCAGTCGGCGCATTGCCGGGCGCGTTAACGCGGACCAGCAACAATACGCGCTCGCCCGGCGCGACAGTCAATGTCGTTGTCCTTGAAATGCCCTGATCCCCGGCATCAAGGACGCCAACAATGGACTGGCCACCCGCGACAGGATTGTCGACGAAGGCTTGCGCAGTCCAACCGGCGGACAAATTACCCAGGAAGTCTGCGGGGACGGAAACCGTTTCTTGGCAATTACCAATATTGGTCAGGATATGCGTGTAAACGATGGAGTCGCCAGGTGCCACTCTTCCTGAATTACTCGGCTCCAGCGTCATTTTGCAGAGCCTGCCAATCGTCGAAACGACATCGGCATCCGATGCAATCACCAGTGGATTCGACACTGATTGCGCATTCTTGGTGACGGAGTATGGTCCACCTGATGATCCGTTTGGCAGCTGCGCTTTGACGACGATCTTGTAGGTAGCGCCCAAGGGAACAACTCCCGTATCGGGAACTCCGTTGCCGCTGCTGTCGATCAACGGCGAGACACCGTCCGATTGGAAGAGCTTGAGTACGGTTCCAACAGGATAATTTGACCCGGTCAGCGTGATATCGAATGTGTCAGGACGCATCCCATTGTTGGTCAAGAGATTCTTAAACGTGACCGTGCTGCCTGGATCCACCACCGCAAGCGTCATGCCGCGCAAAATTACCGCTTCTGTGCCGACGACGCGGAATTCGCTGGTATTTGAATCAATTACTGGTGATAACTTGCCTTCGAAGTCGACGGCTGTAACGTGTGCCGTATTTCGCAGCACTGAATCGACCGCGATTCCAGGCGCAATCGTCATATCGAACTCTATCAACCCCCACTCGCCTTGCTCAAGCCGCGAAAAGCCGACATTGACCAAATTGCCGGCAGCGGAATAGGTCGCACTTGCTCCATGTGCGGTAAACGATCCGCTCGAGCCTGCCAACGCAATTGCGGGGAGATTCCCGCGCGGAAGCAACCGCAACGTGCCTGGCACTAACAGCATTCCGGCAGGCAATGCATCGACGATGGCAACATCAGTCTTGCGTCCATCGACATGGCTTACGTTTGAGTAGCGGATTCGTACGGTATGCGAGCCACTCGGCGATGAACCCGAATTTGCGCTCAGTGACTTGATCAGCGCCATGTCCAGATTTTGCTTGGTGGAGAACATCGGTTCGGCGCTGCAGGCGGGCGTTGCAGGTGGATAACTCACCACCACCACTGTGCTTGTCGGGTTCAGCATAAAAATCATACGCATGTCAGGACGAAGTCCGTCGTTGACAGGTTGATATGTCCCGTTAACGAATACCCAACCCGGCCAGGCGATGGGATTGCCATTGCTGTCAACCGCGGCTCCCGGCCACAACAGCCTGCCCGTCAAGGGCATATTGGTCAGCGTGGAAACAGCCTGGCCCGACATCTTCTGCCAGTCGATTGTCACTCCAGCGGGGGCACCAACCCCGACCGGCGTGACCGTATAGTCAACGTAAATTGTGTCCTTGACGCAAATCGGGGTGGCCACCACTGTCAGGAATGGCGCGACCACCAAACACTGATTGGTGACACCGTTAGTTGCGTTTGCGATGCCGCTTATTGAGCCTGGTCCGTTTGTAAACGCGGGCGGACTGGTCGCGCAATCCGCATTGGCAGCCGCCACATTCGTGATCCCGTTTACCGCAATATCACAAGTCGCCGTACCCGCGTTCATGGTTGCGGATGTGACGCTGATCGTCGATGGGGCCGTCAGCGTCACGGTTGCCGCACATCCGATGCCCACAACCGTGGCCGTCGCACCTGGGGTCAGGCGCAACCCGGATGGCAGGGTATCAACAAAGGTGATGCCGGCCTGCGCAGGATTGCCAGCAGAATTGGTCAGGCGAAAATTGAGTGGGGTGCTGCTGCCAACGGGAATCGATGACGAAACAAAGCTCTTGGTCAACTGCGGCAACACAGAAACAACGCCACCAACCGTGACCGCGACCGAATTGGTGACCAACGATTGCGGAATCAATCCTACCAACTGCGTAGAAGACGCCGTATTGGAAATTACTGTACCAGCCGGCGGAATCTGTGCGATGGCGGCTGCGGAAAAACACATGCCGAAGATTGTCAGGGCGAGTCCGCCTATCCTCTTTTGCAGAGAGGAACTGAGGATAGGAATCCGGCAATCACTCCATCGTTTTGTCATCAAGCGAATGTAATCTGCACACCTTCAAAGCACAGCGTATTGCGTCACTTTTCCCGATGGGCCTGACAAAGGTTTACAACCCCCGAACGCAAGAACGAAAGGGGTTGTCACTGCCCTTATTGCCGATGCCGTCATCTCACACGTCCGAATGTCTACACATCATTGATCTTCACGCAGAACTGGACGGTGAAGATTCCGGTGGGTGGCAATGGCGTCGTGGCCAAAGGCGACGATAGCGCGGTAATGGTGCCGGTAAACCCGGTCGCGTATGGTCCGCCGCTCAACGCGATCGGGCCAGTGACTGTGGGCGCGCCGCAACCGGTTTCAAGCTTGGTATTTGCCGGCACCACGTCGGTAACGCTGATACTGGTAATGTTCGCCGCCGCGGTATTGGTGCCGACAATCAGGTAGGCAATGCACCTGCCAGGGATTGTGTTGGCGCTGGCGGCGATGGCGAGATTGCTCCAGGGCGCGTTCGGAACTCCCAGCGTCAATGTCGTCGCCGGCGTGATCACACAGGAGCCGGTGCCCGCCGGCAGTTGCTGGTACTTTTCCAACCGGAGGCCATCGTTCAATGTCGTCGTGTCGGTTGCCGACACCGTGCTGCCACCCGCGTTGTATGTCGCGGTGAGCGTTGTCACGTTTGGCGGGCTTCCTGCCATCGCCGGTGCGTTTACCCTGACGAAAATCACCTGATTCGCGTTCGGCGCCAGGTTGAACGTTGTCACGCCCGCCGTGATGACGGTATCGATACCCACTTCGAGGGTTCCGTTCGAGTTCGCATCCAGGTATGCCGTGGCGGTCCAGGCATTGGCCGGCACCTGACTATTTGTCAGAAAGGCGGCTGTGGGAAATGTTATGGCTTCGGTCGCATTTCCATTGTTGGTAAGCGAGTGGTTGTAGGTGACGGAGCCGCCGGGCACGGTACTTTGTGCGCCATTTGGCGTCAGCGCAACGTTGCGCAGCGGCAGGATCGTGACCTGGTCGCGCTTGCTATCCGTGACCGCGGGCGCACCTTGCTGGACGACGTTGAACCCAATGACATAATTTCCCGGGATGACGGCGGTTGGACCGGCATTGGGTGCGGCGCTTGCCGTTGATGTTGCGGGTACAACAACTTCTGCACAAATGAGTTTGCTTCCCATCGACGGGATCGGGATCGGGCCTGTCGAGGTCACCGCTCCTCCGGCCGTCGTCGCGCACGCGCCGCCGCCGCCGTCGTCGCGAAACGTCACCGACCAGCCAGTAGGAGTTGGGTTGATGCCTGCCGGCACCGAAATCCATGACGAACTCAGGTTGAAAATGGCAGCAGTCGCGCCGGTATTGTTGACGACCAGGCGGAACGTCGTGGAACTGATAGCGGCCGTGGAAGGCGTGACGATATTCGTCGTTTTGACCGCCAAGTCGTCAGGTCCCAGGCCATTCGCGATCGTTGCCCCACCAGCGACCGACAGATTGTTTGTGAGATCCACCGTATTCGCCGCAATTGTGGTCAGCACATTTGGCACGGTATCCAGTACCGTGTTGTTGAAGAACGACGTACCCTGGACGACGAGTCGATAACCGGCGCCTCCATTGTTGCCCGGGGTCGCACCGCCCGGAATACTCGCCGTAATCACCACCGGATAGCCGCAACGCAGCGGCACCGATGTGCTGATGATGTACGGCGCCGGACAAGTGCCAGCGGATGGTTGCGGAATTGTGCCCGTGTCCGGTGTGCCGTTGCCGTTACTGTCCAATAGTGACGTCATGCCGTTGGCGGACAGGATACTAATCGTCGTGTTGGCCGGAAAGGTACAGGCATTCACGCCGATGTTTGCAGGCGCGCAACCCGATCCATTCAGAGG
>JANNGY010000297.1:0-10880 GCA_031404095.1 Betaproteobacteria bacterium
CGTGTAAACGCGATACCTGAGATGATGGGCTGTTCCATATCGTCTTCTTCCTCGTAAGTAATCAGCGTGCCCGTGTCCGTCGAATCGTAAGCGGTAAACGAGGACAGGACGCGCAGCTTGACCTTGTATTTGCCGGCAAATTCCACCGAACGGATCTGCAGCACCTTTGAGCCCAGGCTGGCCAGTTCAAACATCTCCTCAAAGGTAATTTTTTCCAGCTTGCGCGCTTCCGGCACGACACGCGGGTCCGTCGTGTACACGCCATCGACGTCGGTGAAAATCTGGCATTCATCCGCCTTCAGCGCCGCCGCGAGCGCCACCCCCGTGGTGTCCGAGCCGCCACGTCCCAGCGTGGTGATACTGCCCTTCTCATCGATTCCCTGAAAGCCCGCAACCACCACCACATATCCGTCATCGAGGTCGCGCCTCACATTGTTGTCATCAATCGACAGGATGCGTGCTTTCGTGTGCGCGCTGTCCGTGAGAATCTTGACCTGCCAGCCGGTATAGCTGCGCGCCTTGATGCCGAGATTCTGCAGGGCCAGTGACAACAGGCCGACCGACACCTGCTCGCCAGTGGAGGCGATCACGTCGAGTTCACGGCCATCCGGTTCCGGGTGAAGTTCCTTGGCCAGGGCAATCAGGCGATTCGTTTCACCGGACATGGCCGACGGAACAACGATTAGCCGGTGCCCTTGCTGATGGTAGTGCGCGATGCGCTTCGCCACTTCGCGAATTCGCTCGGGCGAGCCCATCGAAGTACCGCCGTATTTCTGGACGATTAAAGCCATGGCATTGATTTCTGAAAATGGTGCTGAAGTGGCAGCAATTTGTGCGGTGCAATATTTGCCATTCTAGCGGCTTGGCGGAAAAAACACGAGTGCAAACAATGGTATTCGGCGCGCAGCGCAATCTTCGCGACGTCAGGAACCCTCAAGCTCTGCGACGTTGCCCAGGGCATTGAAACAGCCGAGCAATCGTCGATACTTCGCGAATTGATACGCGACGAAGTACAGACTTGTTACGTGAGCCAGCCGCTCTCCCCGGTTGCGGCGGACGCACTCATTGCCGACCGCCTGCGGCCTTGGCGCCGGCGCCAGGCGAGATAACTGACGGTAAAATGGCGCATGCCTGCCACCATCGCCACGATCGCAATCACCCGCCGCCTCGAATTTGACGCCGGCCACCGGCTGCCAAACCACAAAAGCGAATGCCGGAACATTCACGGCCACCGCTATGCGCTTGAAATTACGCTGAGTTCGGATGTGATTCATGAGGAAGGCGCGGCCGACGACGGCATGGTCATGGATTTCGGCGACATCAAGCGTATCGCCAATGAAAAACTGGTTGATCTTTGGGATCACGCGTTTCTGGTCTATCGCGGCGACAAAGTGATGGTGGATTTTCTTGCGGCGATTCCCGGCCATAAAACCGTTGTGCTCGATGTGGTGCCGACGGCGGAAAACCTGGCGGAAGTTGCGTTCGGCATACTGAAGGACGCCTATCGCGACCGGTTTGGACATGTATTGCAACTGACCCGCGTTCGCCTATATGAGACACCCAATTGCTGGGCAGATGCGATGGCTGGGCGTTGACGGAAATTGCGCGAACCGCGCGAGTCGGGAAAATGGACCGCGATTTCACCGCATCAAGAGGCGGGCTCCAGGCGGATCAATTGGCCGTCCTTGGCATCAATCAGCAAATACAGGTTACCGTCCGGTCCTTCCCGCACGTCGCGAATTCGCCCGAGCTTGTCTTCGAAAAGCCGTTCCTGCGCCAGCACCCGCTCGCCATCGAGCGTCACTCGCATCAGGAGCTTTGTCACTAGCGCGCCGACAAACAGGTTGCCTTTCCACTTGGGAAAATTCCTGCCCGAATAGAACGCCATTCCGGAAGGCGCGATGGACGGGACCCAGTAGTGAAGCGGCGGAATCATGCCGGGTTTTTCCGCGCCCTCGCCTATCTTCGAGCCGGTGCCATAATTTGCGCCATAGGTAATGACCGGCCAGCCGTAGTTGGCGCCCGCTGTCAGTATGTTGATCTCATCGCCACCCTGAGGTCCGTGTTCATGGGTCCAGATGCGACCGCTGTCGGGATGCAGCGTACCGCCCTGCATATTGCGTTGCCCGAGGGAAAATATCTCGGGAAGCGCTCCGGCTACATTTGCGAACGGATTGTCGGCCGGCACCCGGCCATCGTCGTGCAGGCGAATACTCTTCCCGGCATGGTCATTGAGCTGTTGTGCCCGGTGCGCGGCGCCTTTGGAAGGACTGTCGCCGCGATCGCCCAGCATCAGGTACAAGTCGCCCTTCCGGTCGAAAACGATGCGCGACCCGAAATGATGCGCCGCACCTGATTTTGGCCGCATCTTGAAGAGCACTTGCACATCGGTCATGCGTGGCAAGTCCTTGCTGCCACCCAGCTTGCCGCGGGCGAGTTCGGTGCCGTGCATGCCGGCTGCGTCCAGCGCGTTATATGACCAGTAGATCCAGCCATTCTCGACGTACTTTGGATGAAGCGCGACATCCAGCAGCCCGCCCTGCCCATGCTCGGTGACCTTGGGCAGGCCATCGATCGGCGCAGCCTGCAATTTGCCGCCTTCAATGATTCGCATGCTGCCGCGCCGCTCGGTCACCAGCATCCGGCCATCCGGCAGGAATGCCATGCTCCACGGGTGATCGAGGCCCTCGACCACCTTGATCACCCGGACTTTATAGTCGCGGGTATCGAGGATCATCTGCGCGCTTGCCGCCTGGCAAAACAGGAACAGGACCGCGCAAGCAACTTTCAACATCTCCCGCATGGATTCTCCTTGAAGATTCACGCCATTTTTCATTCGAAAAAGCCCGGAACGCCGCGCCAGTGCTTGATCTGCGAGCATCGCAACTGCATGCTGCGCCATTGCCTGGCGCGAACAAGGTCACTCAATCGCAGCCTTTGAATTTGCGCAGCGGGCAGTCACGCGCCAGCTTTTGTGCCTCGGCGATTTGTTGCGGCGTCATTTGTTTCGCAATGAGGTCGCGGTGTTTCATCGCTTCGCCATGACCGTGGGCGGAGGCAAGGTTCAGCCATGCGTGTGCCCGGACATATTCCTGCGCCACGCCTTGCCCCACGACATACAACATGCCCAAGTTGTATTGCGCCACGGCAATGTCCTGCGCCGCCGCCAGCCGATACCACTTGGCGGCTTCCGCGTAATCCCGCCGCACACCCTGGCCTCTGTCATACAGCACGCCAAGATTCGATTGGGCCAGGGCGTGCCGCTGCGCGACGGCCAACCGGTACCACTTCGCCGCTTCAGCATAATCCTGCCCGACTCCCTGTCCCTCGGCATGCAGCACGCCAAGATTGTATTGCGCCTGCGCATGTCCTTGCGCGGCGGCCGATCGATACCATCTGGCTGCTTCCGCGTAATCAAGTTTCACGCCCTGGCCGCCGTTGTAGAGAACGCCCAGCTTGGTTTGCGCCTCGGCATCTCCCTGTTCTGCCGCCAGTCGATACCAATTGGCCGCGGCTGCGTGGTCCGGCGTGACACCCTCCCCCTTGGCATGCATCACGCCGAGATTGTGTTGCGCCTTGGCGTTACCCTGTTCCGCAAGCAATTGGAATGACTTCAGCGCAGTCGCGTAATCACCGCGGCCATACGCATCCACGCCATCTTCAAATCGGTCTGCCCAGGACATGCCAACACCCAGGATCAGTACTGTCAACCACATTCGCTTCACGCTTCGCCTCCTTGCTGCACGGTGTTAGCCAAGTCTCGGATTCAGCAATTTAACAGGTCATGGTCCGCGAAACGTGCCTAAGCATTTTCCTGGTATTTCTGCCTTGCCTGGCCGGCTCGACATCCGCGAAAGGGCCTGCATTGATCTTTAGGCGTCTGGTGGCGCCCCGCTTGCCATCGAGTCGACCGTCGAATCGGCAGCTTGGCCGCCGTGCGTGGAAACACAGCCGCCGGCATTCTGGCCAACGCCAGGGGTTAAAATTCAACCTGTTCCTTTTCGCTCGTCCTTTGGCCGGCATTGCCCGGCGCAGGGTCCAATGGAAGCAAATTCGCGATTTTCAACAATTCCCCTGCCCCGGCGAGAGCGGTGCATCCCATGAATGGCGCAACAAAACAAACAGGACTCCTGCCTGATCGGCGGTGACAAAATAATCCAATGCCCTTGAACCTCGCCCACCATCTCACTTTTCCCGACCTTTATCGGCGCGATGGCCTGGTCAAGCTCGATGCCGCGTTTTGCGCCCAGTTGGCGGCAGACGATGCGGCGCTCGCCGCTCGCCTCGCATCGGGTCGCATCAGCGCTGCCGCAATGGCGAAAAAGGACGAATCGGCACTGCTGATCGAGTTGGCGCCACATCTGGACCGCTTCATCGCGAATTTGTTCGGCATTGCCGACGAGGTGCTGGCACTCTCGGGCCGTCACGAAGAGCTCGCGCCGTTGTATTCCATCAAGCGCCAGTTCGTTCAGCGCAAGGCGATGGCCAAGTACAAGGCAGACGCAGCCGTGGCCTTTGATGGCGCCGCACTGGAAGCTGAACTGTCCATCAGTTTTGGTGGCAAGTTCGGCGAACTCGAATTCGCCCGGCACGTGGAAGCCTGGCTCAAGGACGAGGCGGCAAACGAAAGGGCAATCGATCTCGCCATGCGCTACGCGGCCTGGGCGTTGCATACCGAGGCCGGCCGCGAGCGCAATCACGCCGGCGTGTTGTTCAAGACGCCAGCCAAGCTCGATATGCAGAATCTGGTGGCGCATGCGCAAAGCAAGGTCGACGAAGGCGTCACCACCTTCACCATCAAGCCGGAGCATATCCGCCGCCGCAACGGTTTCGCGCTCACGGACGCGGGCACCGACCTCAAGGGCGCGCTCGCCGAGGCCAATTACTGCATCTGGTGCCACCACCAGGGGAAAGACTCCTGTTCGTCGGGATTGAAAGAAAAGCCGGATGCCGACGGCAAGATTCATTTCAGGAAGAGTCCCTTCGGCGTGACCCTTGCCGGTTGTCCCCTGGAAGAAAAAATTTCGGAATTCCATGAATTGAAGACCACCGGCCATGCCATCGCCGCGCTTGCCGTCATCACCATCGACAACCCGCTGGTTGCCGGTACCGGTCACCGCATTTGCAACGACTGCATGAAATCCTGCATTTACCAGAAACAGGAACCCGTCAACATCCCGCAGGCCGAAACGCGCACGGTCAAGGACGTGCTCGAACTTCCCTGGGGCTTCGAGATCTATTCGCTGTTCACGCGTTGGAATCCGCTCAACCTGCGGCACCCGTTGCCGCGCGCGGCCAGCGGCTATCGCGTATTGGTCGTTGGGATGGGCCCGGCCGGCTATGCCTTGGCGCATAACCTGATGAACGACGGACACGTCGTGGTCGGCATCGACGGACTCAAGATCGAGCCGCTGCCGGAACAACTTTCCGGCGTGCGTGGCGATGGGTCGCGCGTTGGTCCGTCACATGGTCCGTCACTCGGCCGCGAGGATGGATTGCCGGCAGGCGGCTTCGAACCCATCAAGGATGTCAATTCGCTCTATGAGCCACTGGATGACCGCGTGATGGCCGGTTTTGGCGGCGTCGCCGAGTACGGCATCACGGTCCGCTGGAACAAGAATTTCCTCCGGCTTATTCGCATGCTTCTCGAACGGCGCGATCAGTTCGCGCTGTTCGGCGGCGTTCGCTTCGGCGGGACACTCACTTCCGACGACGCCTTCGCCATGGGCTTCGATCACATCGCGTTGGCGATGGGCGCCGGCAAACCCACTGTGCTCGACATTCCCAACGGACTGGCGCGCGGTGTTCGCACGGCGTCGGATTTTCTCATGGCACTGCAACTCACCGGCGCCGCCAAATCGGATTCGATCGCGAATATGCAGGTACGACTGCCCGTGGTCGTCATCGGCGGCGGCTTGACGGCCATCGACACCGCGACCGAGGCGCTTGCTTACTATCCCATCCAGGCCGAAAAGTTTCTGCAGCGCTATGAAGCGCTGGCCGCGGAAAAAAGCGAGGACGCGGTACGCGATGCGTGGAATCCGGAGGAACGCGAGATCGCCGAGGAATTCCTGGCACATGCCCGCGCGATCCGCCATGAGCGCGATCTTGCCGGCCATGAAAAGCGCGAGCCACGGATCATCGAACTGCTGCAAAGCTGGGGTGGCGCCACCATCGCTTACCGGCGCCAATTGGTGGACAGCCCCTCGTATACGCTCAACCACGAGGAAGTGGAAAAAGCGCTGGAGGAAGGCATCCGCTTTTCCGTATCACTCACGCCGCTGTCGGTGGATGTGGACGACTACGGCGCCGTGCGCGGCATCAACTTCACCACGCCGCGCAAGGATGCCAATGGCGAGCGCCTGCCCGACGGTGAATTTCACCTGCCTGCTCACACCATTTTTGTCGCGGCCGGCACCTCGCCCAATACCGTCCTGGCGCGCGAACATCCACAGCATTTCCACATGGACGGAAAATACTTCAAGGCCTGCGACGAGGACGGCCTGCCGGTCAAGCCACAATTCTCGATTTCCAAGCCAGAACGCGCGGAAGTGCTGTTGTCGCGCCAGGCCGACGGGCGCTTTGTCTCCTTCTTCGGCGATCTGCACCCCTCCTATTTCGGCAATGTCGTGAAGGCGCTGGGCAGCGCCAAGCAGGGGTTCCCGGTGGTTTCGAGAGTGCTTGGCAAATTGCCGCCGCAGGGAAAGGGCACGGACACCGGGTTCGTCAGGCTGCTGGCGGGCGACTTGATCGCCACCGTTGAGCGGGTTGAACGCCTCACGCCGACCATCGTCGAAGTCGTCGTACGGGCACCGCTGGCGGCGCGCAAATTCCGTCCCGGGCAGTTCTACCGGCTGCAAAATTACGAGACCCTTTCTCCCATGGTGCGTGGAACGCGCCTGCAGATGGAGGGCCTCGCCATGACGGGCGCCTGGACCGATCCGGCAAAGGGCCTCGTCTCGACGATCGTGCTTGAAATGGGCGGCTCATCGGATCTCTGCGCAATGCTGAAACCGGGAGAGCCTGTGGTGCTGATGGGCCCGACCGGCACACCCACCCACATCGCACCCAACGAAACCGTGGTGCTGGTCGGCGGCGGCCTCGGCAACGCCGTATTGTTTTCCATCGGCCAGGCGTTCCGCGCGGCGGGTTCGAAAGTGCTTTATTTCGCCGGATACAAGAAAGTCATCGACCGCTACAAGGTTGCGGATATCGAGGCGGCAGCCGACGTCATCATCTGGTGCTGTGACGAGTTACCCGGCTTCACGCCAGACCGTCCGCAGGACTTGAGTTTTGTCGGCAACATTGTGCAGGCCATGGAGGCGTATGCGTCGGGCCGGCTCGGGCCGACTACTCTGCGCATGGAAGACGCCGACCGCCTCATCGCCATCGGCTCGGACCGGATGATGTCGGCGGTGGCTCGGGCACGCCATGACGCGCTAAAGGCGCACATGAAGCCGCACCACTTCGCCATCGGCTCGATCAACTCACCGATGCAATGCATGATGAAGGAAATCTGCGCCCAGTGTCTGCAACCGCAGCGCGATCCGCACACCGGCAAGGTGACCTACGTCTTTTCCTGCTTCAACCAGGACCAGGAACTGGATTGCGTGGATTTTCACGCGCTGTCCGAGCGGCTTGGTCAGAATTCCCTGCAGGAAAAACTCACCAAGCAGTGGATCAGGCTGTGCCTTGGTGATCCTGGGACGAGGCATGCGACGATCTGATTCGGTTGATGATTGGCACGACGCATTTGGAGGGACAGTGAGATTCGGTCAGTTCCCGCGACCCCGGCACGGCAGCTCCTGCGGAGCATCACCGCTGCCTTTCGATTCTCACCCGCAAGCCAAACTGTTGGCTTGCTCGCTTTCGCGGAAAATCTGGCGGAAGCGGTGAGATTCGAACTCACGGATGGCTCACACCATCGCTGGTTTTCAAGACCAGTGCCTTAAACCACTCGGCCACGCTTCCAACACCTGCTCCGGGCTGCCCCCGGCCGGATTCGCTGCATCGAATCCGTCGTTCCCCGGCTCGTCCCAATGGGACTCGAATTCCCGGCTCACCCGCTCGGCCACACCTCCAGGAAGGCCGCATTTTACCATTCCATACCCCATTTCCTCATGGGACGAAACCGCCCCGACATGCGACGAACGGCGACCGGAACTTTCCCGGTTGGGTTATAGTCTTAGTCACATATTTACTGGAATCTGGAGATAACGCCATGTCTGACATTCAAACCCTCAATCCTTCCCGCACAGTCGGCACACTTGCCCCTGCGCAGAACCGTGTATTGCGAAATACCTACATGCTGCTGGCGCTGTCGCTGGTGCCCACCGTCATCGGCGCCTGGCTCGGCGTGCAAATGAAGTTTTCATTCCTTTCCGGTAGCCCGTTTATCGGCTTCATGCTGTTCCTGGCCATCGCATTCGGTTTTTTCTACGCCATTGAAAAAACCAAGCACAGCGCCTGGGGTGTTGCTATCCTGCTGGGCTTCACCTTCTTCATGGGCTTGATGATGTCGCGCCTGATTGAAAGAACGTTGGGACTTAGCAATGGCGGTACGCTGATTGCCACTGCCTTTGGCGGCACCTCGTTGATCTTCTTTGCCATGGCCTCGCTGGCGGCCACCATCAAGCGCGATCTTTCCAACATGGGGAAATTCCTGATGATGGGCGTGCTGCTGCTGATCATCGCGGCAGTAGCCAATATTTTCCTGCAGATTCCCGCACTGATGCTGACGATCATGGTGCTGGCGATCGGAATCTTCTCCGCGCTGCTGCTGTATGACGTGAACCGCATCATTACCGGCGGCGAAACCAACTACATCAGCGCAACGCTGGCGATCTACCTGGACGTCTACAACATCTTCACCAATCTTCGGGCGCTGCTGGGGTTTGTCGGCAGAAACGACTGACGCAATTTCTTTTGCAACAACAAAAAAGCGGCCGGAAGGCCGCTTTTTTGTTGTTGGGACTGCTGATCGAAACGCTGGATTGCACATGAAGCACTTGCGGACCGATCCGAGGAAACTTCACGACACTTCAATATCCTGTCATCCCCGCGAATGCGGGGATCCACTTTTTTGCGCACGATTCCCGCGTTCGCGGGAATGACATGACTTTTTTGGATTTTCGGACCAAAACTCAAGCACTGGAGCGGCTTTCCAGCCATTTTCGGTCTACAGGGCCCGCCAGTGCTTGAGTTTGGTTCCTACATCCTTTCAAAAAGCGCAATCGACTCAACGTGCGCCGTATGCGGAAACATATTCACCACGCCTGCCGCCTTGAGCGTGAATCCTTGCGCGTGCACCAGCACCTCGGCATCGCGCGCCAGTGTGCCCGGACTGCATGAAACATAAACGATGCGCTTCAATTCCGGACGCCATTCCGGGCTGAGCAGTTTGCAGACTTCGACCGCGCCGTCGCGCGGTGGATCGATCAGCATTTTGGATACCGGTGGAATCTTCTTCATCGCCGTTTCCTGATCGGCGTACAAATCAGCGGCGAAGAAACGCGCGCGATCCCCCAGCTGGTTGCGCTCGGCATTTTCCATGGCCCGCGTGGTCAATGACTCACTGCCTTCGACACCAATAACGTCGGCGCCGCGCCGGGCGATGGGCAAGCTGAAATTGCCCAGGCCACAAAACAGGTCGGCGATCGATTCGCCGGGTTGCGGATCAAGGAGGTCGATGGCGCGATGCACCATCAGGCGGTTGACACGATGGTTGACCTGCGTGAATTCGGTTGGCCGGAAATTCACCTCCAGTGCGAATTCAGGCAGCGTGTAAGTCAGTTCAGGCGCATCGAGGGGATACCAGGGCACCGCCGTCTCCGGCCCCTTCACCTGCACCCACCACTGGATCCGGTGTGAGGTCGCATAGGCGTCGGCAAAGGCACGCAGCCGTGCCTCATCAGCTGGCGTCAAGGCATCCAGCAGCCGCAGGACCAGCGCAGTGACTTTCTCGCCCACCGCCACTTCGATTTGCGGAATGCGCTCGCGTATATCGAGCGAGGTCATCAATTCGCGCAGTGGATCGATCAATCGGCCGAGGCCACCCGCCAGGACTTCGCAGGCATGCATGTCGGCGACATAGCTGGACTTTTTTTCGCGGAAACCCACCAGCACGCCGCCCTTCTTGGCGACGTAGTGAACCGACATGCGGGCGCGGTGACGGTACTCCCATGGCGAGGCATAGATCGGCGGCAGGACCTGCTCCGGCTTGACCTTGCCGATGCGCGCCAGATTGTCTTCGAGCACGCGCTGCTTCGCGGCGACCTGTAGACGAAGGTCGGCGTGCTGCTGCCCGCAGCCGCCGCAAATCTCGTAGAACCGGCATTTGGGCGACACCCGGTCAGACGATTCGCGCACAATGCGGGTCAGTTTTGCCGTCTCAAAATTTTTCTTCTTGCGCGATGGCTGGTATTCGACCAACTCGCGTGGCAAGGCCCCTTCGACAAAGATCGCCTTGCCGTCGACATGCGCAACGCCACGGCCTTCGTGGTCAAGCGACTCGATCAATGCGGAATGAATTTCCAGGACGGCGGGATGGATGGACATGAATTGCAGGGTCGATTGCGGAAGCGCGAATTATACGCGGCAGCATTGTCGTCTCCAGGAAGATCTGGCCGTCGGTGATCGAGATCACGTTGGTCGGCACGAAGGCCGAGACGTCACCGGCCTGGGTCTCGATGATCGGCAGCGTTCAAAGAGCAGATCGCGCCAACGGTTGCCCAGCGTCCACTCGCTGCCCGGGCAAATAGTGCTGTTCTCTGGAAATTCGCGGTGGCCCCACACGCGCGCCAGCGGAATGTTTAGCTCTTGCATCAACCATGCGATCAAGTGCGAGCCGGTGTGCAACTGCGCCGAGGTGGGGATTTTGC
>JANNGY010000298.1:0-1577 GCA_031404095.1 Betaproteobacteria bacterium
CTTACCAGCGCGCGATTATTCGGATCGTTGAAATGCTCCATGATCGCGTGCGCCATCGTCTCGCCGATGCCTTCGATCACGCTTTTCTTGTCCGCGACGAAATCTTCGAACTTGGCGCGGGCGAGCGCGTCGAGACTGCCGAATTTTTGCGCGAGCAATGCCGGTGAGCGGGCTCTGGGCGGCAGTGCCAAAAATACGGTCCAGATCCCCGCTCAATGCCTTCACATCAGTTGACATCTGGAACAGCCCAACCGAGTAGCCGGACAGGAAATCCACGTCGAATAAATCGATGATATCGAACAAATGCCGCAATTCGCGCTGCGTCCCCGAGACGATGATGAGATTACGCACGGCGTCGATCTGCACCGAGGCCGCGGGATCGGTAACGTACGGCGCCAGAATCCGCTGCATATCGGCGGCGCCGACGAATTTGAGTTGCACAATTTGTACCGAAAATCCCGGGGGCAGTGGCGCCGAAGTGGTTCCGGCCTGCGGGGTAACCGAGCCACGTGTGCCCTGTGCCGCCGGCATGATCTTGTACAGGCCCTCCTCGCGAAGCATGATCTGGCCGTTCTGACGCAGCATCATTTCGAGAATGGGAATCAGGTCCTTGCGCGACACGGGCTTCGACAGGCGAATTGTGCCGGTCCCGGTGGTGGCGGGGTGAATCGTGAACGATTCACGCAAATAGTCCCCCATGATGGATTGGACGATGGCGCGGATATCGGTCGCTTCGAAGTTCAGGCTGAATTCTTCCGGACCCGACGGCAGTGTGGGTTGCGGCGGGGTTGCTTTCACGAAGTTGCCGGTGCCTGATACCAGGAGCGCATCCTTCGCCCGCGCCGCCGACTCGGTCGCCTGAGACTGCGATTGCGCCGTCGGCTGGGGGCCTGCCATGATTTTCACCGGCGCGGGCTTTCCGCTTGCGTCAACGTGCGTGGATCCGGGCGCGGCATCCTGGCCGGGCTTCAAGATGGAGCATGCGCTCAGCAGGACCATCACTGCCGTCAGTGAAGCAGTTGTCAATTTCGTGTGGATGGGCATCATTGGATTCAATTCAAAAAAGTGGCGCCACGCGTATCGATCGGAAATTCAGCATTGGCTGCCAAAGCAAAAACTTCGGGTTTTATCTCTGTCGATTGGCACAAAATCGGCTGGTACGTGCGACGCTTGGTGTTCATTGTTGTGGCGTGGGTTGAAAACGACGGCGCCGTTGCGCCGTTGTAGCAGGGTCTGACGATGGTACGACTTGCGTCGGCGCCGGTGCACCACCGGCGGGCATGACAAATCCAGGCAAGACCGCCTGCCCGGGCGCCGGTACTAACGCATTCGGCGGAAGCGGAATGGGCCGCGCCTGCGAGGGGGCCGAAGCATCCACACTTGCGACCGGAGGCGGCGCACCGGCGGGTGGCGTGGGTTGAAGCGCCTGGGCGGGGCCGGGCGGCGGCGGCGCGACCTTGGCGGGTGCCGGCGGCGACGGTGCCGTTCCCAGCATCAATTCTTCAGTTTCTTCGCCTTGCTTCAGAACGACGCGATTTACTTCAACGGTTGCGAGCGTCATGCCGTTAATTTCCTTG
>JANNGY010000299.1:0-1979 GCA_031404095.1 Betaproteobacteria bacterium
AGGAACAGCAGTGCGACGTGGGTCTGCTGGCGGCGCGCCTGCAGGATGGCCTGGTTGAGGCGGTCCTGCATCAGGCGCCGATTCGGCAGTCCGGTAAGCGCATCGTGGTGCGCCATGTAGTGGATGGTGCGCTCGGTATTGAGGCGCTCGGTGATGTCCTGCACCAGCGAGGCTACGCCGATGACCTTGTGCTCGTTGTCCACCAGCGGCGTGTTGTACCACTCGGTATGGATGATCTCGCCGCGCTTGGTTTTATTGGCCAGCGTGACGCGGGTCGAACTGCGCGATTGCTGCAATTCCATCCACATGCTGGCCATGCGTTCGCTGTCCTGCACCCCTTCGACCAGCATATAACCCGATTCGCCGATGGATTCCGCGGCCGCGTAACCAAAGATGCCCTCGGCCGAAGGGTTCCAGGTGGTGATGCGAAACTCCGGATCCCACTCGATGACGCCAAGCGGCGTGCGCTCCAGGTGCAGGCGCAGGCGTTGCAGCGCGAGCAGTTCGGCGCGCTCGGCCTTGCGGCGCTCGGTGGCTTCCAGTTCCAAGGCCTGGTTGGCTTTCTCGACGCGGATTTTTTCTTCTTCCAGCCGCATCGCAATCAGCAGGTTGTCGAAGCGCGCTGTAAGTGAATCCATCAGCGCCTTGTGCACCTTGCTATGCACGGCGACCAGCAAGCCGACAAAAATAATAATCGATGCGCCGATTGCCGAACCGGCGCGATCACCGAAACCGAAGGTCACCACCCCCATCGGCAACAACGAGGCCATGGCGGTATAGAAGAACAGTGATTTGTGTGGCGCGTAGTAGGCGACCGAACCCAGGGTCAGCAGGGACACCAGCATCATCACCGGCATCTGGTTGGGGCCGGATCTAGGCAACAGCAGCGAGCCCGCGACGCCCCACAGCAGGCCGATGATGATGCTGCCGATAAAGATGCGCCGCTCCCACGCCGGCAGCGTATCCGGCCGCGGATTGCGGCGGATAAACCACTTGTAGTTGCCGTAGCGGAGGATCATCACCACGAACATGGCGGCAAACCAGGCGAACAACTCCGGCCGGGTGCCGAGCGAATCCCACAGGACGACCCCCAGCAGGAAGGTGACGATCATTTCGGCCAGGTAGCCGACCAGCGAAAAACGATACAGCAACCTTACCTGTTCGGCGTAGAGATGCTTGCCGACGAACGCACGATCCTGGGCCGCGACCGGCGCCGCCAGCGAAAAGTTGTCCGCATCTAGTGCCAGCACCGATGGCCGGGACGAAACGAATTCGGACGTTGACTCAGGTAAACCAGATGCTGGTTTGCTGCTCACGCGAAACTTTCTTTCATGACTGCAACCGACGACGTGCAAAATTCCGGACTAGTCGTGCGCGAGACGCCTGTCCGGGTCCCGGGCTTTCCAACAATTGCATCGAATCCACTTTATGAAACGCGACGACGTACCGACCCTTAACCGAATGTTGTGCAGTGCGCTTTATTTCCCGCGGGAACCAAGCGATCCATTTTCTATATTTGCGTTGTATCTATTTGTTTTTATTTCACTAACCATAGACACAACCAGCGGTTTCGTCAAGTAAAGTCAATCCGCTGCCCCCGCCTCGGCGGGCGCGGCTGTTTGGGTATCCGCAGCAGTATGCACCCGCGCCGGTGCGCGCCATGCCGTCACGCGTCCCGCCTGCTAGCGGGGCAATCGTTTCCCTGGCGGCCCGGTGGAATGATCCGGGCTAGAATTCGAACATCGTCATCTTGCTCTCCGAAGTATTTTGCCACTGCGCACTTGCCGGCTTCCTTGTCCAGCCATCCCGCAATCAGGGTACTCCCTGACCTCCTGACCAATCAGATCGCCGCCGGCGAGGTGGTGGAACGTCCGGCGGCAGCGGTCAAGGAACTGCTGGAGAACAGCCTGGATGCGGGCGCCTCGCGCATCGATGTCGATCTGCTGCAGGGCGGCATCAAACGCATCCGTGTCGCCGAC
>JANNGY010000300.1:0-6122 GCA_031404095.1 Betaproteobacteria bacterium
GCTACGCGCCAGGCGGCGTGAACGCGCCGTCCTTTCCGATCAAGGTCGTGGCTGCCAGGCCGGGCGAGTCTTCGCTCGCGCAACGCCTGCGCAAGGACGTCGACGGCGAGGTGCAAATCCAATATCTCGGTCGGCCTGCCGATCGACATGCTGTGGTACCCCAAGGACGCATTGCGCGTCGGCGTACAACAGCGCATCCGCGAAGGCGATCCGTATTTTTCGATGTTGCGGCAGCGCTGGGGTGGCGGGCTGCGGCGCGTGTTTGGTGAATTGCCGGATCCGGATTGGCTGGAATAACGCAAAGGCCAATCAAGTCACCGTCATTCCCGCGCAGGCGGGAATCCAAGTTGAAATGAAACAACCCGCTGTCTATCTTCTCGCGAACAAACCATACGGAACACTCTACCTGGGCGTAACCAGCAATTTACCCGCACGCACATGGCAACATCAGAATGACCAGGCCGAAGGATTTACCAAACGCTACGGCATACACTTGCTTGTATGGTATGAGCAACATGAAACCATGGTGAACGCAATTGCACGCGAGAAGCAGATAAAGAAATGGAATCGGGACTGGAAGGTAAATCTGATTCAGGGAATGAACCCTGAGTGGCGGGACCTGAGTGTTGATTTCACCTCGTAACCACGAACTTGGATTCCCGCATTCGCGGGAATGACGATACTTATATGACCATCCGCGTCGCCCTCCACCACCAGACCCGCTACTCCTTTGACCGCCTGGTGAACCTTTCCCCGCACGAGGTACGCCTGCGGCCGGCGTCGCACTGCCGCACACCGATCGAAAGTTATTCGCTGAGCGTCAGGCCGGAGAAGCACTTCATCAACTGGCAGCAAGACCCGTACGGCAACTGGCTGGCGCGGCTGGTGTTTCCGGAGAAAGCCAACGAGCTTTGCATTACCGTCGACCTGGTCGCCGAGATGACGGTGATCAATCCGTTCGATTTCTTCATCGAGCAGTATGCGGAATCGTTTCCGTTTGCCTACACCGCGGACAACCAGCGCGAATTGACAGCCTATCTGGAAACCGGTCCGGCGAGCCAGCGCCTCGCGGCGTGGATCGAAGCAGCAAAACGTGACCTGCTTGCCAGGCCGATTCACACCATCGATTTCATCGTCGCACTGAACACCCGGCTGCAGCATGACATCAAATACCTGATTCGCATGGAAGCCGGCGTGCAGACGCCGGAAGAGACGCTTGAACGCGGCGTCGGATCGTGCCGCGATACCGGCTGGCTGCTGGTGCAAATACTTCGCCATTTCGGCATTGCCGCGCGCTTTGCCTCTGGCTACCTGATTCAGTTGACCGCCGACCAGAAGTCGCTTGACGGGCCCAGCGGCACCGACAAGGATTTCACCGACTTGCACGCCTGGGCGGAAGCCTATCTGCCCGGCGCCGGCTGGATCGGCCTCGATCCGACCTCCGGCTTGCTGGCGGGCGAAGGACACATCCCGCTGGCCTGCACGGCGATTCCGTCTTCCGCGGCGCCGGTATCCGGGTTCACCGATGTCTGCGAAACGGTGCTCGATTTCCAGATGACCGTCACGCGCATCCACGAAGATCCGCGCGTCACCAAGCCCTACAACGACGCGCAATGGTCAGCCATCAACAAGCTCGGTGAGACGGTGGACCGCGACTTGAAGAAATCCGATGTGCGCCTGACCATGGGCGGCGAACCGACCTTTGTGTCCATCGACGACATGGAAGGCCCGGAATGGAATATCACGGCGCACTCGCCTAAGAAACTGGAACTCTCGATCGACCTGCTGCGCCGCCTGAAACCACGCTTTGCGCCCGGCGCGATGCTGCATTTTGGACAGGGCAAGTGGTACCCCAGCGAACCTCTGCCGCGCTGGGCGCTGTCATGCTACTGGCGGCCCGATGGTGTTCCCGTTTGGAGCGACGATGCGCTGATCGCGAGTGCGGCGCCGGGCAAAGACGACGGAACCGCCGATCCGCAGGCTTTTGCCCGCGAGCTCGCCACCCGGCTTGGCCTGCACCCGGATTACGCCATGCCGGCCTACGAAAGCGTGTGGCGCACGATCAAGAGCGAGGCAGACTTGCCGGCCAATATCGATCCGCTCGATCCCGATCTCGCCAAACCCGCCGCCCGCGGCAAACTGCTGGATCAGCTTGCCGGCCGGATCGGCAAAGCCGCTGGCTATGTGCTGCCATTGAAAGTGGCCAAGGCATCGGGAAAGGCGGCGGCCGTGTGGGCTTCCAGCCTGTGGCCATTGCAGACCAGGCATATTTTCCTGCTCGACGGCGATTCGCCGATGGGCTTTCGGCTCCCGCTGGGCTCGCTGCCCTGGGTTGCGCCGGAAGACGCCGACATCATCATCGCCACGGATCCGTTTTCGACACAGGAGCCTCTGGCCGCGAAGGCGCCGAAGCCGGTGAAAAAGGAAACCGGCAAACCGGCTGCCAGCGCGCTCAAGAAAGGCAAGTCCGCGCCGGAAATCGTCCGCACCGCCCTGTGTGTGGAAGTGCGCGGCGCCATCCTGCACGTTTTCCTGCCGCCGGTGGAACGCCTTGAGGATTACCTATCCCTGGTCGCGGCTGTCGATGCGACCGCGCAGGCCCTCAAGCAACCGCTGCGCATCGAAGGCTACACGCCGCCCGCCGACAAACGCATCATGAAATTCGGCATCACCCCGGACCCGGGTGTCATCGAAGTCAATATCCATCCCGCCTTGAGCTGGAAAGACCTGGTCGCCAACACCACCACGCTTTATGAAGAAGCGCGGCTGGCAAGGCTTGGCACCGAAAAATTCATGCTCGACGGCAAACACAGCGGCACCGGCGGCGGCAATCACGTAACTGTCGGCGGCATCACCCCGGCCGACAGCCCGATGCTGCGGCGGCCCGACTTGCTGAAGAGCCTCATCACTTATTGGCAAAATCACCCGGCGCTGTCGTACCTGTTCTCCGGCACCTTCATCGGCCCGACCTCGCAAAGTCCACGCGTCGATGAAGCGCGCAGCGATACGCTTTATGAACTCGAAATCGCCTTCGAACAGATGGACCAGCACCTCGATGCCGGCAATGAAACCGCCAAGCCCTGGCTGGTCGACCGCCTGCTGCGCAATTTCCTCGTCGACCTTACCGGCAACACCCACCGCGCAGAATTTTCCATCGACAAACTCTATTCACCCGATGGCCCCACCGGCCGCCTCGGCCTGCTCGAATTCCGCGCCTTCGAGATGCCGCCACACCCGCAGATGTCGCTCACGCAAATGCTGCTGCTGCGCGCGCTCATCGCGCGCTTCTGGAAAACGCCCTACAACCATCGCCTGATCCGCTGGGGTACCGAGCTGCACGACCGCTTCATGCTGCCGTATTTTGTCGCGCAGGATATGCGCGCGGTGTGCGAGGACCTCGCCTCGCACGGCTATCCACTCAAATTCGAATGGTTCGCGCCGTTCCTCGAGTTTCGCTTCCCGCGATTCGGCTCGGTCGCCTACCAGGGCGTGGAACTGGAATTGCGCCAGGCCATCGAGCCGTGGCATGTTCTTGGCGAGGAGATGGCCGCCGGCGGCACGTCGCGCTATGTCGATTCGTCGATCGAACGGATGCAGGTGAAAGTCTCCGGCATGACGCAGCATCGACACCTCGTCACCTGCAACGGCCGCGTCGTGCCGCTGTCGCCGACAGGCGTGCAGGGCGAGTTCGTCGCCGGCGTGCGCTATCGCGCGTGGGCGCCACCCTCTGCACTGCACCCGACCATCGGCGTGCAGTCGCCGCTGGTGTTCGATATTGTCGATGGCTGGGCCTCGCGCTCGGTCGGTGGCTGCACCTATCACGTGATCCATCCGGGCGGCCGCAGCTACGATACTTTCCCGGTCAACGCTTTCGAAGCCGAAGCGCGCCGCGTGGCCCGCTTCCAGAAACTTGGCCACACGCCGGGACCAATGGATTTCAAGCCGGAGGGACGCAACCCGGCATTTCCCTTCACGCTCGACCTGCGCAAACAGCCGGATTTCGACAGCGCACAGTACATGCCGGTGAGGCCGGGCGCGGATCAATAGGTGGATTGCGTAAAAAACTAACGCGACATTCGACCCTGCGAGTCGCGGTGAGTACGTCCTGCGGCATGCCTGCATCGATGTCGCGGCAAGGCTTACGTTTTGGCGTTTGCCGCCACTGTCCGCCGCGCGCAATCAGTCTGGTCTCGGAACAACGGCAGGAGCGCATCCGGCGCCGGACTTCAGATCCCACTTAGCCATGGCCATGGCCATTTCCATGAGCGATGCTCCGGCGGCGCCCCAAAGCACGCACGGCGAAATAGACCGGAACACCGGCGCCGATAACGGCCCATGCAGTGAGCCCGGGCGTGAGCAGCCCCCAGATTGACTCAATCACGCCCGGCGCCAGTTCACATGACCAGGCCGATTCGCTGACGCGGCCGCCTCGGTCGAGGCAGCGATCCTCGGCAATGATGGCGGCGACGGCAAGGCTTGCGAAGCCGCCGCAGATGACGGCCAGGGAATCGATACAACCACACTTGCTCATGGTCTCGCCCGCACACTTTCAGGAATGGAAATTGCCGGAATCACCCGGCATCGCTCCCGGCCCCGCAGGACCTGTCGCATCATTATCCTGTTTTCAGCCGTCAGTGTTGAAAACAGGATCGGTGCGTGGGAAGCATCCTCCGGCGCCGGGTGTTCGCACAACCGAAGCATTCAATGTACCAAGTGGCGTGGGAGTCGCTTCGCGGGCTTGTGCGGGTGTGATTATTGTTTTTCCCGCGGAAGCGGGAATCCATGTTTTGCGGATACAAGTGCATTTCCGCTTCCGCGGGAATGACATTGGTTATTGGCCTTTTTAAGTGAAAATGGCAAAAGGCGATTCGCTATGCCGCAGAGGGCGAAGAGAACGGCGTCGCCCTTTCCGTGCCACAGGCGAACCTACCCGATCATGATCTCGAAATGTCCCGACAGAGATGCGCCGCTACCCGCCTCCGCCGGTTTCAGCACGACCGCCATCTGCCGCTTCATTTCCGCGCTGTGCAACGAACGCCAGATACCATCGCGCTCCAGCGCGGCGTCGCCGGCCACGAACATTTGCGTGGTGAGTTCCTTGAACTCCTTTGCCTTCACCTTGAAGTGAATGTGCGGCGCTCGCCCTGGGTAGGCCACCGGCCGGATAGTGCGAAAGCGAAATCGCCCCTCGGCATCACACAATGTCTTGCCGAATCCCTGGAAGAACGGATCGCGCGGACTCGATGACGAATCTCGCGCGTCGTGATAGCGTCCGTGGCTGTTGCATTGCCAAATTTCCACGTTCGCAACGGCAATGCCTTTGCCGCCGGCATCGACCACACGGCCGGTGAGATCGAGCAGCGTGCCGCTCGCCACGCCTTCTTTGCCCTTGACGCGGGTGAGATCGTTATCGTCATCGAGCGGCATGTCGGCAGGACGCGGATAGAACGGGCCCTCGGTCATCGCCGGCGTTTTTTCGAGTGCCCACGCGGGAATGAACGAACCGGCTGCGGCGCCGGCGGCCGTGATCAACAATTGACGCCGTTTCTGGATGATTGGCATAGTTCCTCCGATTGTTTGTGTGGGCGAATTCACGAGGTCAGGCTGAACGTCCACCCATTGCCCGGAAACGAAACTCAAGCACTGGCGCGGCGTTCCAAGCCTTTTTCCGCTGCAAGGCTCGCCGGTGCTGGGCTTTTGTCACTCCGCTCCGCCCCTTTCAGCGACTGGAACAGCCAGACACACGGCTAGCCGGCATATTTCATGGGGTCGCGTTCGACGGGGTGTGGCGGGGGTTTCGCGACGCATGCGTCGCGCCCGCCCGAACCGGAAACCGATGCGGCGGTTTCCGAGGATCGATGGGCGAGCGATTTTTCGTTCGACTGACCACGGCATGGCGAGCCATGCCACGGGAAGAGAACGGAAAAGCGCCGGCCAGCGGCCCGCTATCGAGCGCGAAGGCCCAACGCAGCACGAAGTACAAATTGGATTTCATCTTGCCCGAGCCCGAGGCGCCGACGATCGCGACGGTCTCGCCGGGCGAGATGCTCATGTCCACGCCGCGCAGCACTTCGACGTCGATGTCGCCTTCGTGGAAGCGCTTGCGCAGGCCGCTGCAAGCC
>JANNGY010000301.1:0-3514 GCA_031404095.1 Betaproteobacteria bacterium
CGCGCAAATATCCCATTTTGCCTTCGGCATCAGCGGCATCTCCGCCTGGTGGTGGGTGGCGCTCGCTGTTTATGCGGTGATGCGCCTGTTCCACCGGGTCGAAGTTTGGAGCATGTTCGATCATCGCAATCTTGCCATCGCCCTGATCGGCTTCGCCATCCTGCTGGTTGCGTCCAGCACGCTTGAAGCCCTCCGGTTGCATTCCCTGACGGTTCCGCTGCCCAACGGGCCAGGCGGGGTGATCGGCACGCTGTTCGCCGATGGCATCGAGAGAGGGCTGGGTTTCACCGGCGGCACATTGTTGCTGCTGGCGGTTTGCCTTGGCGCCATCTCGGTTTTCAGCGGATTGTCGTGGATCCGTCTGGCAGAAAAAATCGGCTCGGGCATGGAGTGGATTTTCCTGAGCGCCCGGGCAAGTTTGGAGGCGCGCCGCGACCGCAACGCCGGCGAGCAGGCGGTGGAAGCGCGCGAAGAAAAAGTCGAGGAGATGAAGCGGATCATCGAGGATCATGCGCCGATCCGCATCGAGCCGACGATTACCGAAGTGCCGCAATCTGAGCGGGTGCGGAAAGAAAAGCAGGTGCAGCTGTTTTCGGACCTGCCCGATTCGCCGCTGCCGCCGATTGGCCTGCTGGATCCGGCCGACGAGAGCATCGAGCGGCCAAGCAACGAAACGCTGGAATTTACCTCGCGCCTGATCGAACGTAAGTTGCTGGATTTCAACGTGCAAGCCAAGGTCGTGGCGGCGCACCCAGGACCGGTCATCACACGCTATGAAATCGAGCCTGCGGTCGGCGTCAAGGGTTCTCAGATCGTCAACCTGTCGCGCGACCTGGCGCGCGCGCTGTCGGTCACCTCGATTCGCGTGGTGGAGACCATTCCCGGCACCTCGCACATGGGCCTGGAAATTCCCAACCCGAAGCGCGAAATCGTTCGCCTGTCGGAAATCCTTGGTTCGGAAGTCTACGCGGCCTCGCATTCGAAACTGGCGATTGCGATGGGCAAGGACATCGCCGGTCGCGCCGTGGTGGCCGATCTCGCCAAGATGCCGCATGTGCTGGTCGCCGGCACCACAGGTTCCGGCAAGTCGGTGGCGATCAACGCCATGATCTTATCGCTGGTCTACAAAGCCACCGCCAATGAGGTGCGCCTCATCCTGATCGATCCGAAGATGCTGGAACTCTCCGTCTACGAGGGAATTCCCCATTTGCTTTCGCCGGTCGTCACCGATATGCGGCTGGCCGGTTACGCGCTGAACTGGTGTGTCTCGGAAATGGACCGGCGCTACAAGCTGATGAGTGCCGTCGGCGTGCGCAATATCGCCGGCTACAACGCCAAGATTCGAGAGGCCAAGGACAAGGGCAAGCCGTTGCCGCATCCGTTTTCGCTCACCCCGGAATCGCCGGAGCCACTGGAGCCGTTGCCGCTCATTGTCGTCGTCATCGATGAACTGGCCGATATGATGATGGTGGTCGGCAAGAAAGTCGAAGAGCTGATTGCCCGTCTGGCGCAAAAGGCGCGCGCCTCGGGCATTCACCTGGTGCTCGCCACGCAGCGTCCGAGCGTCGATGTGATAACCGGCCTGATCAAAGCCAACGTGCCGACACGGGTCGCGTTCCAGGTATCGTCCAAGATCGATTCGCGCACCATTCTTGACCAGCAGGGCGCGGAAGCGTTGCTGGGGCAGGGCGACATGCTCTACCTGCCGCCGGGCACCGGCATGCCGCAACGCGTTCACGGCGCGTTCGTCGGTGACGCCGAAGTGCATCGGGTGGTCGAGCACTTGAAACGCCAGGGCGCGCCGCAGTACATCGAAGGCATTCTTGAATCGCCGGACGAGTCGATGGACCTGTCGGCCGAGGGCGGCAGCAACGGTGGCGCCGAATCGGACCCGCTTTACGACCAGGCGGTGCAAGTGGTTCTGCAGAACAAGCGCGCGTCGATTTCGCTAGTGCAGCGGCATCTGCGCATCGGCTACAACCGTGCCGCGCGGTTGCTGGAAGACATGGAAAAGGCCGGATTGGTGTCGACGATGCAGTCCAACGGCAATCGCGAAATACTGGCGCCGAATCGCGGTGCTGAGGGCGGTTGAGGAATATGAGCTTCGAAAGCCGTCACCAATCAAGGACTGTCATTCCCGTGCAAACGGGAATCCATCTTGACGACCAAACTTGGATTCCCGCTGCAGCCTGCCCTCGAATGCTTGAATCGGGGGCGGGAATGACAGTGAATATTTTGCGCGCCGCTGTAATTCATTTCGGCCTGATATTTTCGTTCATGTTTTCGAATTCAAACTACGCCAACGCCATATCCGACTTCCAGTCCTTTGTTTCCACGGTCCAGTCCGGACGCGCGAACTTTGAACAGACGCTGTTCGACGCGAAAGGCAAGCAAACGCAAAAGACCGGCGGCACGCTGATATTCACCCGTCCCGGCAAGTTTCGCTGGACCTACGAAAAACCCGCCCAGCTCATCGTCGGCGACGGCAAGAAGGTCTCTTTTTTCGATCAGGACCTGAATCAGGTCACGGTGCGGAAACTGGAACAGGCCTTTTCCAGCACCCCGGCCGCGCTGCTGTCGGGCAAGGGCGATATCGACAAGGCGTTTACGCTGGTGGCGGCGGGTGACGCCGAGGGCATCGACTGGCTGGATGCGCTGCCGCGCCAGAAAGACGCTGGTATCGAGAAAATCCGCATGGGGTTTGTAAAAGGGCAGTTGGCGGCGATGGAGTTGAATGATGCCTTCGGCAATCGCACGCGAATCACCTTCACCAAGTTTGAACGCAATCCGAAGATCGATGCGAAGGAATATATGTTCACGCCACCTAAGGGAGCGGATGTGGTGGGGGAGTAGATCTATGATGTACGCCTGTCCGCATAACCCTTGGCCGAACACCCCAAATCCCTCTCAATCTCCCTTTAAAAAGGGAGAAGTGCCCGTTGCAGCGCACGAAAGGTAGTGCGGCACTCCTCCCTTTTTAAAGGGAGGTTGGGAGGGATTTAAGGTGTTCGCAATTTGAAAGACGCCCTCACACGCGTCCGAACACAGCCTTGACGAGGTTCCCACATGAAAACCAAAGCCGCTATCGCCTGGAAAGCCGGATCTCCGCTAACGATTGAGGAGGTTGATCTGCAAGGCCCGCAAGCGGGCGAAGTATTGGTGGAAATCAAGGCAACCGGCATTTGCCATACGGATGAATTTACGCTGTCCGGGGCCGACCCGGAAGGTTTATTTCCCGCAATTTTGGGCCATGAAGGTGCGGGGGTGGTGATTGCCTGCGGGCCGGGGGTGACAAGCCTGAAAGTCGGTGATCATGTGATCCCGCTGTATACGCCCGAATGCCGGACCTGCCCAAGTTGCCTGAGCCAGAAAACCAACCTGTGCACGGCGATCCGGGCGACGCAGGGACAGGGATTGATGCCAGATGGCACCAGCCGGTTTTCGATGTTGGATGGCACGCCGATCTACCATTACATGGGCTGTTCAACCTTTGCGAACCACACCGTTGTGCCAG
>JANNGY010000302.1:0-3001 GCA_031404095.1 Betaproteobacteria bacterium
CCGATCCCATTAATCCATTGCGCCGATTGCGGCGTCGTGCCGGTGCCCGAAAAAGATTTGCCGGTGGTGCTGCCGGAAGACTGCATTCCCGACGGCAGCGGCAATCCGCTCAACAAGCACGCGGGCTTTCTGCATGTGGACTGCCCCAGGTGCGGCAAGGCCGCGCGCCGCGAAACGGACACGCTGGATACCTTCGTCGATTCGTCCTGGTACTACATGCGCTATTGCTCGCCGGACGCGAACGACAGCATGGTCGATGCGCGCAACGATTACTGGATGCCAATGGACCAGTACATCGGCGGCATCGAACACGCCGTGTTGCATCTGCTTTATGCGCGCTTCTGGACCAAGGTGATGCGCGATTTGAACCTGGTCCATTTCGACGAGCCGTTCACCAACCTGTTCACGCAGGGCATGCTGTCGGCAGAGTGCTTCTACCGCACCGACGCCGCCGGCAAAACACGCTGGTACTACCCGGATGAAGTCGAGGTGAAGCACGACGAAAAAGGCCGGCCGGCCGGTGCGCTTGCCAGGGAGGACGGTGCTGCCGTGATGCTGGGCGGCATGGAAAAGATGTCCAAGTCGAAAAACAACGTCGTCGAACCGAAGGACATCATTGAACGTTTCGGCGCCGATACGGCGCGCGCCTACGTGATGTTTGCCGGGCCACCCGATCAGAGCGCGGCCTGGTCCGATTCCGGCGCGGAAGGTGTTTATCGATTCCTGCGCCGCTTGTGGTCTTACTGCGCGACCCATCGGGATGCGACGCGCGCCACCGGCATCGACGCGAAAACGGCGGTCCTGCGCTTCACGGTTCATTCACTGCTGAAGCAGGCGCAATACGACTTTGATCACCTGAAATACAACACGGTGGTGTCGGCCTGCATGAAAATGCTCAACGCCATCGAAGACGCCGGCCAGGTGGCGGGCGCCGCGCGGAACGAATGCGTGTCCATCCTGTTGCGGGTACTCTATCCACTCGCTCCCCATATCACGCACCAGCTTTGGCGGGATCTGGGCTTCGCGAGCGAGGCAGGCGTCATCATCGACGCGGCCTGGCCGGCGGTCGATCCTGGCGCGCTTGAGCAGGACGAAATCGAGTTGGTCGTGCAGGTAAACGGAAAACTGCGGGGCCACATCCGCGTCCCCAAGTCCGCGACCAGGGAAGCCATCGAGCAGCTCGCGCTGGCGGATGACGGCGTGAAGCGCCATACCGAAGGAAAGCCCGTGAAGAAAATAATTGTCGTGCCCGGGAAACTGGTCAATGTGGTTGTTTAGCCGGACACTGCTGGCCGCGATCGTGTTCCTGCTGGGATCGTGCGGCTTCCATTTGCGCGGCGAATACAACGTGCCTTTCGCGAGCGTCTACCTGGCGACGACGGGCACATCGCAAGTCGGCGCCAAACTGCGGCGGGAGCTCGCCAACAGCCCCACGAAACTGATGCCGACCGCGACGGATGCCGAGGCGCAGCTCATCATCAGCGAAGAACGGCGCGATCGAACCATCCTGTCGCTGTCGGGAGCGGGGCGGGTGCGCGAGTACCTGTTGAAGCTGCAGGTGCGATACCAGCTGGTGGACAACAAAGGCAGCGTGCCCATTCCCAGCAGCGAGATACAGTTGCATCGAATCATGGCCTACGACGATTCGCAAGTCATTGCCAAGCAACAGGAAGAAGCCCTGCTCTACAAGGATATGGAGCAAGACGCGGCAAACCAGATTCTGCGCCGCATGACGGCCATCAAACGCTAGGCCCCTTGGCATGCGCCTGACCGCCGAGCAATTCCTCGATCGTCCGCCGAAAGGTCTCTCGGTGCTCTATGCGATCCATGGCGCCGAACCACTGGCGGCGCTGGAGGCGGCCAATGCCTTGCGCGAACAGGTTCGCGCCGCCGGCTACGTTGAACGCGAGGTACTCACGGCCGAATCGGGCTTCGACTGGTCTCGACTCAAGTCCGCCGGCAGCGAGCTGTCGCTGTTCGCCACGAAGCGCCTGCTGGAATTGCGCATTCCCACCGGCAAACCGGGTCGCGACGGCGGGGCCGCCCTGGAACAGTTCTGCACCCGCTTGCCCGAGGACACGATCACGGTGATATCGCTGCCGGAAATAGACTGGCAGGGCAAGCAGGCGAAATGGTTCGTGGCAATCGAAGCGGCCGCCACCATGATCGAAGCCGTGCCGGTCGACCGGGCCCGCTTGCCGCCGTGGCTAAAGGGCCGGCTTGCGCGCCAGCAGCAGTCGGCCGATGACGAGGCGCTCGAGTGGCTGGCTGACCGCGTGGAAGGCAATCTGCTGGCGGCGCGGCAGGAGATGCGCAAATTGGCCCTGTTATGTCCGCCCGGGGAAATTTCACTCGACTTGCTCGCGGATAGCGTGGCCGATGTGTCGCGTTTCAATCCCTTCCAGCTGGTCACGGCGATTCACGACGCGGCGGGCAACACTGCCGATGGCGGCGGCCTGGCGCGAATCCAGCGACTGCTCGACGGATTGAAGGCCGAGGGCGAGGCGCTGCCCCTGATACTCTGGGTGATCAGCAATGAAATTCGCCTCCTTGCCCGCATCCGCGGCATCACGCGATCGGGGCGCCCGCCCCATCCCGCCAAGGCGCGCGAACTGGAACATATCGCCCGCCGCCATACCGCGGGGTCATTGCAGGCGTTGCTCTTGCAAGCATCGGAAATCGACCGCATGATAAAAGGATTGAACCCGCACGAGCCCTGGGATGCGCTGGCAGAATTGGCGCGCGGACTGGCGGGCAAATCCCTGATGAGGGCCGCCTGACCCATGAATGTTATGAATGAGCCGACGAGTTTGGCCACGCGCGATGTCGCCGCCTACATGCGAGGTGTCGGCGTCGCGGCACGCTCGGCCGCGCGCGCGCTGGCGAGCGCCGCCACCGCGGACAAGAACGCGGCCCTGCTGGCCGCCGCCGCCGCCATTGAAAGCAGCTCACCGCTCATCATCGCCGCCAATACGCGGGATGTCGAGCGCGCCCGCGAGGC
>JANNGY010000303.1:0-11098 GCA_031404095.1 Betaproteobacteria bacterium
CGCATGACCATCACCCGATTGTTCGCGGCCGAGGCATTGTTGCCCGAAGGCTGGCGCAAGGATGTGCGGATCGACATCGAGGCCGGGCTCATCAAGTCGGTGGCCAGCGGCGCATCGCCACAGGGCGCGGAGCGCGTCGGCGGCCCGCTGATACCGGGCATGAGCAATGTGCATTCGCATGCGTTCCAGCGTGCCATGGCGGGCCTCACCGAGCGGTCCGGGCCCGGGGGTGACAATTTCTGGGCGTGGCGCGAACTGATGTACCGCTTCCTCGAGCGCATTACGCCGGAAGACAACGAAATCATCGCCACCCAGTTGTACATTGAGATGCTCAAGGCCGGCTATACCAGCGTTGCCGAATTTCACTACCTGCATCACGATGAAAAAGGCCAGCCCTATGCCAACGCTGCCGAGATGGCGGAGCGCATCATGGCGGCGGCAGATACGACGCGCATCGGCCTGACCCTGCTGCCGGTGTTCTATGCGCATGCCACCTTCGGCGGCATCCCGCCGAACCCCAGCCAGAAGCGTTTTATTCACGATGTCGATGGGTTCAACGCGCTGGTGGAGAACGTCAGCGGCCACCAGAACACGCGCAAGTATCACGGCACCCTGCGGCGCGTCGGCGTCGCGCCGCATTCGCTGCGCGCGGTCGCGCCGGCGGAACTGAAACTGATCGTCGCGCACCTCGATGGCATTGACGCCACCGCGCCGATCCATATTCATGCGGCCGAACAATTGAAGGAAGTGAACGACTGCCTGATGTGGAGCCACAAGCGGCCGGTCGCATGGCTGCTCGACAACATGGCGCCCAACGACCGCTGGTGCCTGGTGCATGCCACGCACCTCGATGACGACGAGACCTTCCGGCTGGCAAAATCCGGCGCCGTTGCCGGACTGTGCCCGACCACCGAAGCCAATCTGGGGGACGGCATATTCAATGCCCCCGACTACTTTTTGCAGAATGGCCGCTGGGCAGTCGGCGGTGACAGCCACGTTGGTGTCGATCCGTTCCGCGAGCTGGCCGTCATCGAATATGCACAGCGATTGAAAAGTGCGCGCCGCAATATCCTCAATACGCCCGGCGTGGCGTCCATCGGCGGCGGCCTGTACCGGCAGGCGCTGGCCGGCGGCGCCCAGGCGCTGGGCCAGCAGGTCGGGGTGATCGCGTCCGGTTGCCGGGCCGACCTGGTGGTGCTGAACGGCGATGATGTGGCGCTGGCCGAGCATGAAGGCGATGCGCTGCTCGATGCGGCCATCTTCGGGCCTTCGCGGCGACCGGTGCGCGACGTGATGGCCGGGGGTGCGTGGGTGGTGCGCGAGGGACACCATGCGCATGAGCAGCCGGCGCTTTTGCAATATCGCGCCGCGCTGAAGCGGCTGCTGCATTGATGCACGCGCAAATTCCGGGCCATGCCAGCCGGATCTGGACAAACGCGTGCATCGCGACGATGCAGGACAGCGGCCTCGGCCTGATCGAACATGGCGCACTGGCGGTCAGTGGCGACCGTGTCGTGTGGGTGGGACCGATGGAGACGCTGCCTGCCGCGCTTCGTTGCGAGGATGAAGTGGATTGTGCCGGCGCCTTGCTCACGCCCGGACTGATCGATTGCCATACGCACCTGGTCTTTGCCGGCAATCGCGCCCAGGAGTTCGAGATGCGCCTGAACGGCGCCAGCTACGAGGAAATCGCCCGGGCCGGCGGCGGCATTTTATCCACGGTGCGCCAGACCCGCGCGGCGAGCGATGCGCAATTGTCGAGCCATAGCGAACCTCGACTTCGCACGCTGATGGAAGAGGGCGTCACCACGATTGAAATCAAGTCCGGCTACGGGCTCGATACCGAGCCGGAACTGAAGATGCTGCGTGTGGCGCGGCAGCTGGGTGAACGCAATGCGGTTTCGGTCACCACCACGTTTCTGGGCGCGCATGCTTTGCCGCCTGAATTCGACGGTCGCGCCGATGCCTATATTGAGCATGTGTGCGGTGAGATGCTGCCCGCGGTCGCTGCGGCGGGGCTCGCCGACGCGGTGGACGTTTTCTGCGAAAACGTCGGCTTCACGATGGCACAAACCCGGCGCGTCTTCGAGGCGGCCCGTCGCCATCGGCTGCCGGTGAAGCTGCACGCCGAGCAGTTGTCCAACCAGCATGGTGCCGCGCTCGCGGCGGAATTCTCGGCATTGTCCGCCGACCATCTTGAATACCTCGATGCACATGGCGTCGCGGCGATGGCGAACGCGGGCACGGTTGCCGTGCTGCTGCCGGGTGCGTTCTATTTCCTGCGTGAAACAAAGCTGCCACCGATCGCGGCCTTGCGCGCGCAGCAGGTGCCGATGGCGGTTGCCAGCGATCTCAACCCGGGCACCTCGCCGATCGTGTCGCTGCTGGGCAGCATGCACATGGCCGCGACCCTTTTCCGCCTGACCCCTGTCGAGATATTGCGCGGCGTGACGGTCAATGCGGCGCGGGCGCTGGGCCTGCACGCTGACCGCGGAACGCTGGCGGCCGGCATGCGCGCGGATTTTTGCCTCTGGGATGTCGCGGAACCTGCCGAACTCTGCTACTGGATGGGCAACGTCAGGCCGCGGCAAGTGGTCTTCGGTGGCGCGGTGCGCCATGGCTGAGTTGTGGTCGCTGGTTCGCCGTGACGGCCCGGTGATGGTCAACGTGCCGCACGCCGGCATCGACGTGCCTGATTCGTTGGCATCGCACCTCACTGCCGCTGCCAGGCAAATGCCAGATACCGACTGGCACGTTGACCGGCTCTATGCCCCCATTGCCGCCGCACTGGATGTCACGCTGATGTCCGCCACCCATTCGCGCATCGTCGTCGACCTGAATCGCGATCCCGGCGGAAACGCGCTCTATCCCGGCGCCGCCAATACCGAAATCTGTCCCACCAGCACCTTTCACGATGAGCCGATATATCTGGCCGGCACGGCGCCCGATGCTGGCGGGATCAGTGCGCGGGTCGAGCAGTACTGGCGCCCCTATCAGGCACAGCTTGCGGCCGAAATCGGACGCATCAAGGCCCGCCATGGATATTGCATCCTGCTCGACGGCCATTCAATTGTCAGCGAGGCGCCGCGCTTCTTTGCCGGGCGCCTGCCGGACCTGAATCTCGGCACTGCCGATGGCGCGAGCTGCGCGCCGTCGCTGGCCGACGCCGCCTTCGCCGTACTCCGCAGCGCGCGCGGATTCACCGCGGTACATAATGGACGCTTCAAGGGCGGCTACATTACCCGGCATCATGGGCGGCCGTCGGAAGGTGTACATGCATTGCAACTGGAAATGGCGCAATCCTGCTACATGGACGAACAGCGGCCGTTCGAGTTTCAAGGCGAACGCGCGGCGGCACTGACGGGCGTACTGGAGTCAATGCTTTCAACGCTACTGGCGTGGCGTCCCGTGCTTGGCGATCCGGCAAAAAAATAGGAACATAGCCTTATGTCTTCCCTCTTACCTCCCAAGCCCGCCATCGTCGCCCCGGTGCTGGTGCCGGTGCGTCGCAACCGGACCGAGCGCCGCCTGACCGTTCCGGAATTGATGACGGCGCTGCTGGAAGACGGGCTGATGTCCCAGGAAGACAACGATCGCGTGATCAAGGACTGGCGTACCTCGGGCACCGACTCGCATCCGCTGGCCGTGCTGGCCAATGCCAAGATCAAGTCGCTGAAGCCCCCCTTTCGCGCACTGGATATCGAGAAACTCACCGAATGGGCAGCCGGGCGCGTCGAGATGCCGTACTACCATATCGATCCGCTGAAGATCGACATGCGCGCCGTCACTGAAGTGATGTCCTCGGACTACGCGTCGAAACGCAATATCCTGCCGGTGGAAGCGCGCGGCCGTGACGTGGTCATCGCCACCTGCGAGCCCTACCTGAGCGCCTGGCAGCGCGAGCTGGGCGATATGCTGAAGTACAACATCCAGGTCGTTCTGGCGAGCCCGCTCGACATCGCCCGCTACGTCGGCGAGTTCTACAACCTGTCACGCTCGGTCAAGCGCGCGGAGAAGTCGGACTCGGGCATGCCGAAGGTCAACGATTTCGAGCAACTGGTGGAGCTCGGCAAGGCCGGGCGAACGCTTGATGCCAACGATCATCACATCGTCACGCTGGTGGACTGGCTGTGGCAATACGCCTTCGACCAGCGCGCCTCGGATATCCATCTGGAGCCGCGCCGCGATTCGGCGACGGTGCGTTTTCGCATCGACGGCGTGCTTCATCAGGTCTACCAGGTGCCGGCCACGGTCGCCAATGCGATGACTTCGCGCATCAAGATCCTGGGACGCATGGATGTGGTGGAAAAGCGCCGGCCGCAGGATGGGCGCATCAAGACCCGCATGCCCGATGGCGAGGAAATCGAATTGCGCCTGTCGACGCTGCCGACGGCCTTCGGCGAAAAACTGGTGATGCGGATTTTTGATCCGGACGTACTGGTGCGGGACTTTTCCGAACTGGGTTTCTCGCCGGAGGACTACGAAAAGTGGCAGGCGCTGATCGCCAACCCCGGCGGCATCGTGCTGGTGACCGGCCCGACCGGATCCGGCAAGACGACGACGCTGTATTCGACGCTGAAACAACTGGCCACGCCGGAGGTAAACGTCTGCACGATTGAGGACCCGATCGAAATGATCGAGCCGGCGCTGAACCAGATCCAGGTGCAGCCGCAAATCGATTTCGGTTTTGCCGAGGGCGTGCGCGCGCTGATGCGCCAGGATCCGGACATCATCATGGTCGGCGAGATTCGCGACCTGGCGACCGCGGAAATGGCGATCCAGTCGGCGCTGACCGGGCACCTGGTGCTGTCGACATTGCATACCAACGATGCGCCGACGGTGGTTACGCGCCTGCTTGACCTGGGGGTTGCCGCGTACCTGCTGAATTCAACCTTGCTCGGCGTGATGGCGCAGCGGCTGGTGCGCACGCTGTGTCCGCACTGCAAGGAAAAAGTGCCGTTCGACGATCCGCTGAAAATCAAGATCTGGCACGACACGGTGGCGCCGTGGAAAGGCGATCCGCCCACCGATATCTACAAGCCGGTCGGCTGCCTAGAATGCCGCAATACCGGCTACATGGGCCGCATCGGCATTTATGAAATTTTGCTGATGACGCCGGAGATCAAGCGGCTGATCGTCGACAACGCCGATCTCGCCGCGATCACCGCGGAAGCCTACAAATCCGGCATGAAGCCCTTGAGGCTGTCCGGCGCGATGAAGGTGGCGCAGGGCGTGACGACGCTGGAGGAAGTTCTGAAAGTGGCACCGCCGCCGACTTGAAATGGATTTGATCCGCGCCGGAATGTCAAACACAAGCACTGGAGCGGCTTCTGGCGGCAAAACATCCGTAAAGGCGCACCGGCGCTAGACTTTGTCTTGCGGAAAACTTCTCGAAACCTCAATACTTCGTCATTCCAGCGAACCGCTCCAAAGGCGGCGCCGGGCTGGAATCGAGTCCGTTCGACTATTCAAGAACTTGGATCGGACTGGGTCCCAGCCTGACGCTGGGACGACGGGGTTAATAGAAGTTACCAATTTAGACGCTCCCTGCGAAATAGCCACCCCGCATCAATCCGGACTCTTGTACCGATCCGCCATGAACGAGTAATAGATATAGCCGAAGCGGTTGTACCAGTCGCGCTCTTTGAAGAACTCCTCCTCGCACTTGCCGAGCGCCTGCAAGGAGGTTTGCAATCCCGCGATCCACTCGGTGTATTTGCTCTGGTAGGTCTTGCGCAATTTGGCCACGGATTTTTCGATTTCCGGTTTGGCCTTGTGCGTCCAGGCAAGACCGCCGACGCCCATCGTTTGCGAGCCGGTGTCGCCGAACGCCATCGCCTTCTTCGCATATTGCAGCGCGTTATTCGTGATGCCGCGGCCCTTGTCGAGCGAGTAGCGGTAGAAATTGATGTCCCTCACCGCCTTTTCGTAACATGCGTTGCATTGCGCCGATCCGGCGCACGCCGACGGAATCCGTGGCGATCCGGGCGGCGCGTAGTCCGGATCAAACTGGCTGTCGCCGGGTGTCAGGCCATTGTGCGCGGCGGTGAACTCCTGCCAGCTTTGATAGACATTCATCAGGCCTTCCACGTTGCCAATTCCACTCTCTATGCTGTCGCCCAGATCGCCGGCGAATGCCGACGGCACAACAACGGTGACGGCCGAGAGCAGCGCAGTGGCCATGGCATCGCGCCAGCTAATTTTGTTTTTCATCTCATTGCTCCTTGGTCTTGACGGCGGCAGTTGGCTTCCACGTCGCCTTCGGCACGATCACCGCCGGCATCGGGCGCTTCACCTCATCACCGATCCAGACACTCATACGGTAGGGCTTGCCCGCGCTGGCACTCGACACGGCCACGCCAAAGTCGCCCTGTGTACGAAACAGGAGTTGCACGCGGCCGTCGGCACCGGTCGAACCCTCGCGCTCCGCTTTGGTCCATTGCGTTTTCGTTACGATCAACTTGATCTTGTCCCGCGGATTGTCCGCCTTTAATGTGATGACCACCGGCTGGGTCACGATGAGATTACTCGCGACGTAGCGGACCGCATCGGCCTTGGTACTACCCACCACATACGCGAACTTGCCGTTTTTCACGCGCTCGATTTTCTCGAATTCGAGCGGTTTGGCAGGTGGTTCCTTGACGCCTTTGCCGGCGGTAGCAGCGCCGCCCGCGCCGGGAATCGCAGCGGCGGCCAACGCCGCGCATACCCACCAGATCTTAATCCTCGTTCGCATGCCAGTCTCCCTCAGAGATTCAGAATTCGCCGCCTGATGCGTGAATTGACCGCGTGGTCTGCCCGGCTTCGCCGGTTGTCGAACGCAATGCTTCTGGCATGGCGTCATCTATTGTGGGAGCGGCACGTTGGTGGCTCGCGCCTTTACCGCCGATACATCGGAGGCGGTGACACTGCCGGTCGTATTGAGGTCAAAAACAAAGTTCGAATTACCGGTGGCCTGCCCGGAACGGGTTTTCACCGCCGTGACGTCATTTGATGAGACGACACGATCGCTGTTCACGTCACCGACGAGAAAGCCCATCGAGGCGGTTGCCGTACCGGAGCCGTTGAGCCCGCTGATGGTGACCGTCAGGCGTTTGCCATCGGCCACGTTGGTGAGCGTCACCACCACGTCCCCGCTCACCACGGCGGCGGTCGCATTGCCCATCGAGATCGCGTTGTTGAGCGCGGTCGCGGCGGCATTGACCGACGTGACCGTATTGTCGAAATGAAACACCAGCGAATGTCCGCCACCGATGGCGCGCGGCTCGACGGTGACCGGGCCGGTGATGACCTGATGGTGGTCGATAGTCAGCTGGTAGGTCGTGGCGCCGTGAATTTTTTGCGAGACCACCGACAGCAAATTGAGCACGGCGGGCGAGGCGTTGATCTCCGCGCGGAAACCATTGCTCAAGCGAAAGCTCAGGCTGGTGATGGCGCCCGTCGACACTGCATCGCCGACCGAAGCGGCCAGGCGGAAGTTTGTCGAGGCCATGTCGGCGACACCGGCGTTGATCGTGTCGCGTGGGATGGCGTAGTTAGTGCTGGATTGACCGGCGGCACCTGCAAGCCCGCTGATGGCAAGGCATGTACCTGCCAAGGCAATTTTCGTCAGATCTGTCATCACAATCTCCAATGCAGGGATTCGTTATCTGCCAAGCATCGTTCTAATGTCCTGCAATTCGCGCTCAAGAAATTCTACTCGCGTGCGTTGCCGCGACAATTCCGCCGCTTGCCTCTGGATGTCCATGGCCTGAACGGCAAGGGTGCGTTGCTGTTTCTGGAATTCATTGAGCAACATCGACGGCAGGTGCTGATACATCACCGTTTCTATTTGCCCATCTGCCGCATGCACGACCAACCCCGGATAGACGTCCGCCACTTCCTCGGCGATCAGCCCGTACTGGAGCGTGCGTCTTGCGGGGTCCTGGTCGGTCTTGTAATGGAACGTCACCGGGCGCAGCTTCATGAGCGCACTGCTAGCGGCGTCCATGTCGGCGATGTCTTCTTTGAAGCGGCGCGAAGAAGTAGCAACGCCCAGTTGGCCAAGGCCATTGACGAGAACCGGCGTCCCGCCGCCGCCAGAAGTGACACCGCTAATGGCGACAATGAACGTGCGCGTTTGGCTCGAGCCGATGCGAATCGTATTGCTTTCGTCCGTGAGACCGCCGCTGCCGTTTCCGAGGTAAATGTTGTTGCTGCCCGATGTATTGCTGATGCCCGCATTCATTCCGATGGCAACATTGCTGTCGCCAGATGAGTTAGTGGCGAGCGCATTCACGCCAACGGCAACATTATTACTGCCCGTGTTATTGTCAAAGAGTGCCCGTTGGCCGTTGCCCGTATTGGCGAATCCACTCATGGTGAGGTTGCCGGCGTCCAATCCGACAAAGGTGTTGGTAAGGCCAAAGTTATGAATGAAAAGTAGCCCTCCTTTCAGGATATTTCCGGCACTGGCCGTCGAATTAAGCATCGTCAAATTTCCCGCGATGGGCAGTGAGGCCACGGTTCCTAGTTGACCCGCGCTGTCGATCACCACCGGCAATGCGTCGGCGACGCCGGTGGTCACACTGCGGACGCCGGCGATAAAGGCGCGCGTTTGCGTGGAGCCAATCCGGGTCGTGCTTGATTCCACCGATACTCCCAGATTGTTCAAATATAGATTGAAGCTTCCGTTGGTCAGCGCGTTTCCCGCGCGTTCCCCAAGTGCGGTATTAAAGCTGCCCGTCGTGAGGTTCTCGCCCGCGCGAAGTCCAAGTGCGGTATTGCTATTTCCCGTGTTATTGGTAAGCGCCTCTTCGCCAATGGCTGTATTGGAACCCCCGGTCGTCGTGGCAAGAAGCGTGTTGGTGCCGAACGCGGTGTTGAGCTGGCCGGACGCGATGTTCGCGAGAGCGAGGCTGCCACCGCCGGTATTACCGCTGCCGGTCACACCTAGGCTGCCGGCAAGCTGACCGATAAATGTATTGCTGGCGCCCGTATTGTGGATGAAGCGGTCGTTTCCCTTCAGGATATTGCCCGCGCTCGGCGTCGAATTCACCAGCGCCAAGTTGCCGCTAAGCGAAGGGGAAGCCGTCCAGACCGGCGCGCCCGCCGTGCCTTGGAGCACCTGCCCGGCTGCACCACCAGGCAACGAATTGTCATCAGTCGCGCACGCCCACGCGCTGCCGCTCCATTTCGGAATCTGAGTCGCCGCACATGCCGGCAGCAGGTTCGTCGCCGTGAGCCCGATGGTGCCGGTCGTGGTGATCGCCCCACCGGTGAGGCCGGTACCTGCCGTTACGCTTGTCACGGTGCCGCCGGAGTTGGTGTCGGCGTCTGCCGCACACACCCATGCGCTACCGTTCCATTTCGGAATCTGGTTGGCCGTACATGCTGTGGTGGGCAACAAATTAGTTGTCGCAAGCGCAATCGTGCCGCTAGCCGTGATCGGCCCACCGCTGAGTCCAGCGCCTGTTGCAACACTGGTGACGGTGCCGCCACTGGCCACTCCCGTGCCAAGTTGCCCCAGGCTGTCGATCACTACCGGCAGTGCATCATTGACCGCTGGCGTCACGCTGCGGATGCCGGCGATAAATGTGCGCGTTTGCGCCGAACCGATTCGCGTGGTGTTTGATTCCGCAGAAGCGCCCTGATTGGCCAAATACAGATTGAAGCTTCCGCTTGACAAAGCGTTACCTGCCTGAAATCCAATGGCCGTGTTGTTCGCGCCGTCGGCGTTCGCGAGCGCCGCCACGCCAAAGGCGCTGTTGTTGTCGCTGCCGAAGGGATTGATTGTCGCAAGCGCACCCGAGCCGCTGACGGTGTTGTTGCTGCCGATCGTGTTTCCCGAGAGCGCGTTTGCACCGCTGGCGGTATTGCCATCGCCGGTTGTGTTGCTTCGGAGCGCACCCGAACCGCTGGCGGTGTTGCTTCGGCCACCGGAGTTGTTTTGGAGCGCATTCGTGCCATTGGCCGCATTGTTGAAACCGGTGGTGACCAAGTTACCTGCGTTCAATCCAACAAAGGTATTGCTGATGCCAAAATTGTGAATGAATGGAACTAGTCCTTTCATGATGTTGCCCGCGCTATTGGTCGAGTTCACCATCGTCAAATTCCCGGCGATGTCGTTGGGGCCGGCTGGCCCAGTAGCGCCCGCCGGCCCGGGAGCCCCCTGTATGCCCTGTGGTCCCGTCGGCCCGGCGGGCCCGGCGACCGCGCCGATCACATTTGCCACGGGAATCGTGGCTGTTGTGATCGAGCCGGTGAGTTGCGGCCCTGCAATGGTGGCAGTGCTATCCAGCGCCGCCGCACGAAACGCGTACGGGCTGCTCGCCAGCGGCTGGCGCGGACTCATCTCGGGGTCACCGGTGATGGTCACGCTCAGCCAGTACGGCACATCGAAGGGCAGCAGGATCGGTGTGGGCGAGCCAAGCAGGACGTTGAAGTTGCCATTGGTGACAACGACCGAAGGCTGCGACTCGGTATGAAGCAAAGCGCCCGCGCTCGCCGCATTGTAGAACTTGAACGTCATCCCCACCGTGCTGTTGACGGGCGTGCCGCCGGGGTTGGTGGTGAGATAGCCCTGATAGTTGAGGGTCGGAGGCGGCGCGGCGAGGGCGAGGGGCGCCAGCAACGCAAGGCCGATGGAAACGACGAAACGCAAAAGTGGGTTCATGTCTTTGGTCCCTTTGTTTGGGGCGTGGCTGGTAGTGACGGTTCGAGTGTCATTAGTCCATTCGCCGTGAACTGGGTCAATACCGCATTCGTGTGCGGGCAGGAGAATGTGAGCAAACGATGATGCAGGTCAAAAAAGCGGCGCGAAATGGCGGGCGAATGCGGACGGCGGGGCGCCGAGCCGAGTGGGCGGGCTTTCATGTGCGGGTCGCGACCGAGCCTGCCATCGCGTGGCGCGCGTAGCGCCACGGGTCAATGATGCCCCGGTTCACTCGCCCGACAGGTCCATGCGTTGTTCGCAAGAACCGGCATGGTCAAGAAGGCGGCGCTCGCCGCGCTGCCGCAAGGTGCAGGCGATGCCCATCGACCAGAACGACAATCCTTCACCGCGTTCGCTGAGGGCAATTTCTCGAAACCTCAAAAATTTGTCATCCCCCGCGTCCCG
>JANNGY010000304.1:0-5851 GCA_031404095.1 Betaproteobacteria bacterium
ACTTTCGGGAACTTCTCGAAACCTATTCCCGTTCGCCCTTAGCCAGTCGAAGGGTTGAGTGGGCCACGTTTAATCAACAAATTAGCCCATATGCACTTCGACAGGCTCAGTGCGAACGGAGGTTATTAGAAGTTCCCTTTCAAAATGCCGCTGTCAAATGCCCAGGGTCACTGGTACTTGCGCCCACCCGTTCGCGATGTCCGGGCGTTACTTGCTCAAACACTCTTTCTGCGCCAGCTTGAATTCTTCGCCCTTGAGGCCCTTGTTAGCCTTTGAGCAAGCCGCCATCTTGGTTTGCTGCGCGGCCGGCTTCTCTGCTGTTGCCGGCGGCACGTTTGGCGATGTTGCAGCTGTTGCCTTTGCCGGTGTCGCGCCTTTCGACAGGCACGCCTGCTGTGCCTTCTTGTATTCTTCTCCTTTGAGGCCTTTGTTCTCTTTCGAACAGGCGGCCATCTTGTTTTGTTGTGGCGTGTCGGACGAGTCGGCGGCGATTGCAAATGTGGCGAATAGCGGCAGGGCGAGGGCGATCGCAGCGATCTTTTTCTTCATTCAGTACTCCTGTTGTGATGAATAGCGACCGGGCGGCCGCTGTCCGACCGATAACGCAGGCGCTTGAAATGGCGTTGACCTCGCGAATCCTGCCGGAATGTGGGTGAATCCACAACACGTCGTACAAATCGATTGAATCCGCGCAACGTCCTCGCATACCGGTGCGCTCCCGGCGGGCTCACGCATTGAACATTAGCCGCATCATTGACTCCAATCGGTCTGGCGTTATCACTTTGGCGGGGGTTTCCATTCATGCAAGTCACGACAACGGTAGCAGGCACACTCGGGCGGGCGCTGATGAGTATTCTGATCGCGGCCGTGGTGACGATCCTTACGCCGTCAACGCGAGCGCAAGCGCAAGCGTTCACCATTGATACGTCAGCCGCGTCGCCGTTGACCGGCCTGTGGTGGAATGCCTCTGAATCAGGATGGGGCGCGACCATCACGCAGCAGTCCCACATGATGTTCGTCACCATGTTTGTCTACGATGCCACGGGTAAGCCGGTCTGGTACACGTTGTCGTGCGTCATTGCCGGCGCAAGTTGTTCCGGCGAATTGATGAAGGTGACTGGTGGAGCGACACCCACAACAGCGTGGAGCGCCGGTGCCGCCACGGCAACAAAAGTCGGCACGATGGCGTTGGTCTTCACCGGCAACGACACGGGCTCCATGAGCTACACGCTTGACGGGCAAGGCGGCGCCCGGCAGATCGCGCGGCAAATTTTCGGTCCGCCGGCAGCCACGGCCCCGAGCCTTGCCGGCGCATGGCTGGGCGCAATTATTGAAATACGCAAGAATTGCAGCCAGGCGCAAAACAATGGCAGTCGCGCAACCTATGGCCAATACGACATCGGGTTGGGTGCCGGTGCCACCGGCGCACTTGCCATTGGGTTTGCCGGCGTTACCGGCTTGCAATGCAACTACAACGGAACCTTCACGACAAACGGTGCCCGCATGCTGGCAAGCGGCGCACTCTCCTGTAACGACGGCAAGCGCGGGACCTGGCATTCCACGGGCATGACGGTTTCAGCCAGATCGATGTCGCTCGAGCTTGCTGTTCAACTGGAGACGACCGAGACCTGCGTGATCGACGCCGTGCTCGGCGGCTCCCGCCCATGACGCTTCCATGATCGCGTTCGACACAGCGCAGAACGGAAATGGTTTCAGGCCAAGGACATTGCGGCCGGGGTTGTGAGCCAGCGTAACGATTTCATGGCGTGGAAACCAGATTCACTTCCTTTTCCGGGTTGTAGTCGATCCAGTCGCCGTTGAGCCATTCGCCTTCGGCTTGCTCGATATCCTCCGCGCCGCTGTTGCGCAGGTCGCTGACCACGCGCTGCTTGCTGGTGGGGCGCACGATACGAACGGCGAGTATCACTCCCGCCGGGCGAAGATGCGGTACGGCGCGCGACGTTTGTTGCTCACCAGCGCCGCCAAGGGCGCCGATCAATGAACCACCATAGGCAGCAACGCCGGCCGCGGCCAGTGCCGTTACCGGTCCGCCAACCATGCCGATCGCACCTGCGGTCAATCCTGCGGCGAGCGCGGTAGTGCCGGCGGATTCCAGGCTTTCATCCGCGCCGGGGTTGACGTCGCGGTCCCCGTCATTGACAAGAGAGCCGTGCTGCCCCGGCGGATTGTTGTGAAAGATGCAAATGTCGCCGTGAGTGACGTAACCAAAGATCGTTGCGGCTGCGACATCTGCCATGGTCCTGGTCTGGAATCGTCCTGCAATGATGTGATCCAAGGCACTACTCCTGAAGGCGGTTGATCCTGCGAGCCTGCGTTGCTGCACGTGCAATCCACGAACAGCAGGGCGTGGCAATCATGCTATGACGCAGACCGCGCCAGAGATGTAGGCGGTGCATTGAACTGCAGGTAGGACGGATCCGGTCGCATGTCATCCGCATGCGTTATGCCGCCTGCAAGACGATGCCCGCGTGACGCCCGCCTCGCGCAATCGTTTTGCCTGCGGGCAGAGCGGGGTTCTGCGGTTGCCTCTGGCGCGATGCCGCTCCTGGCGCCGCCGAAGTTTGAGGCAGTGGATTTCGTCCTACAAGGATTTGCGATTTCTTCCGATACGCCGTCGATGTGCTGCGACGCAGACTGCGATCAAGCTGTTGTTTTACCGGGTGCGCGCTTTATGCCGTTCATTATGCCGTTCACGTCTGGCTCACTGCTCGATGGAACATCGAATGCCGGTGTGCCCGAATCCACTACTTTGTCAGGAAACTTATGCAGATCCAGCCACCTCGTTTTTGGGCAGTCGGCCTAACAGCAATTGCCTTCTGGGCCGGAATATTCGTTCTGGCCTTCAGCAGCAGCGCCAGTGCCGACCCGCCATCTCGCGTCGCGCGCCTCGGTTACGTCGCCGGGGCGGTCAGTTTCTCGCCTGGCGGGGAAAATGACTGGGTACAAGCCGCGCTCAACCGGCCGTTGACCACCGGTGACCGGCTATGGACGGATGCGCGCGCGCGCGCTGAAGTCCAGTTTGGCGGCACCGTCATTCGCATGAGCCAGCACACTGGTGTAACCGTGCTCAATCTTGACGACCAGATTGCCCAGTTGCAATTGACCCAGGGCACATTGAATGTTCGCGTGCGACGCCTCGGTGCCCAACAGGCGGTCGAGGTGGATACGCCGAATCTGGCGTTCACCTTGCGTCAGCCGGGCGAATACCGGATTGAAGTCGATGCCGACGGCAACGCGACGACCATCGCCATCCGCAGTGGACGCGGCGAGGTTTATGGCGAAAATGCGTCGTACGCAATCGATTCCCGGCAGACATATCGTTTCACCGGCACGAGCCTGCGCGAATACGACTATCTCGAAGCCCCGCGCCGTGACGAATTCGACCGCTGGTCGACCGATCGTGATCGCCGCTACGACAATTCGAGTTCGGCGCGCTATGTGTCGCCAGACGTGGTCGGCTATGAGGATCTCGATGCAAACGGCAGCTGGCGCACGGATGCAACCTACGGCAACGTCTGGTATCCGAATCGTGTCGCCTCCGGCTGGGCACCGTACCGTGACGGGCACTGGGCCTGGATCGACCCGTGGGGCTGGACGTGGATGGACGACGCGCCCTGGGGCTATGCGGTATCACATTACGGACGATGGACCAATTTGCGCGGTACCTGGGGCTGGGTTCCCGGTCCGGTGCGCAGCCGCGCTTACTATGCCCCGGCACTGGTGGCATTCGTCGGCGGAAACAATTTCCAGCTCACCGTCTCCAGCGGAAACGTCGGTGGCGTTGCCTGGTTCCCACTGGCGCCGCGCGAAGTGTACCGGCCGTCCTATGCGGTGAGCCGCGGCTATTTTGAAAACATCAATCGCAGCAATACGGTCATCAACACCACCGTCATCAACAATTACTACAACAACTCGAATGTCACCAATGTCGTTTACGCCAATCAGCAAGTGCCGGGCGCCGTCATAGCCGTGCCGATGGCAGCTTTTGCGCAATCGCAAGCAGTGTCCCGGGTGGCGGTACCGCTTTCCCGGGAAGTGATCGTTAGCGCACCGGTCGGTTTCGTGCCGCGTGTTGCGCCGACTGAGAAAAGCGTGCGGGGTGCGGCGGACCAGGGCGGAAAACCGCCGGGTCGCGTGTTCGAACGGCCAGCGGTCGCCCGGTCAGCCCCCCCTGCAGCACGTGCCGGCTTTGCGGCACAGCAACAGCAGTTGGCGGCGAAGCCGGGCAATCCGCTTGATGACGCCGCGCGCAGGGCATTGAAACCAGCCGCAGCCGTGCCCGCGCCAGTTGTCAATGTGGTTGTTCCTGCCCAGGTCGCGCCGCCAACGACGCCACCACCACGGGTTGCACCCGCGGGCAAAGCCGACGCTCGTGGCAAAGCGCGGGACAATGGAATTCCGCCGGCGCCCGCTGCCGTTGCACCGCCACCGATGCAAGGTGCCTCACCGGTACCGGTGATGCCAGCGCAGCGCAGCAGGGGTGACTCGCGTTCACCGCCGGCAGACCCGGCCCCGCCCGTCGCAACCCCAGCGGTCCCGGCAGTCATTGCGCCGCAGGCCTTACCGCCATCCCCGGTTATGCCGGCGCCCGAACAGCGTGGAAAGGCCGACCCGCGATCCCGGGGTGATCGGGGTGATACACGCACGCCGCCGCCGCGAGTGGCGCCCGCATCCTCACCCAATGCCGTATCCCCACCCGCGCCTGTGGCTCCGCCAAAGGCCGTCACACCACCCGCGACGCCACCGGCCTCTGCCGCACCGGAGGGTGAACCTCGTGGTAAATCGAATCAACGTGACAGGACGGAGCAACGCCAGCAGCCTGCAGCACCGCCATCGCCGGCTTCGCGTGCTGCCGAGCCAATAAATACTCCGCCGCAGGCTGTGCCGCCAGCGCCGCCTGTTCCGCCGCCTCGAGTCAAGCCCGAACCCGCACCGCCGGCAGCAAAGCCGCTTCAAGTGCCGCCCCCTGTCGCCGCGCCAGCTTCACAGCCGACGCCAAAGGCGGCCCCGCGCGACCCGAATGGCAACAAAAATGATGCCAAGAATGATGCCAAGAAAGACGACAAGAAAGGCACGAAGAAGGACAGCAAGCAGGATGACGAAGAGCAGAAGCCTGACGACGAACAACGTAAAGGCAACAACCGCAAATAGAGAGTCCCGTGCAGTGGCGATCTGCTGGTGTGAATGCCATCCGGCCGGCGGGCGAAGGCTCAACGGAATAGTGAGGCCAGGGCAAAGCATTCCGAAAGGAGTATTCCCTGGTCATCGCGGCTTCAACGGGAGCCGTGAAACGCAAGTATCAGGACGGCTGCGCGCAATTCCGTGCGCAGATCCGGTTCGATTCTAAGGAAGAAACATCATGAAATATTCAATTGTATTGGCCGCAGCCATCTCCGCGCTCGCCTTGAGCGCATGCGAACGCGCGACGGTCGTCGTGCCAGGGCCGGTCGTTGCTGTTCCCGGTCCTGCCGGCGCCACCGGCGCCACCGGCGCAACGGGCGCGACTGCTGAAAAGGGCGCGACCGGGGCTACTGGCTCGACGGGCTCGACCGGCATGACCGGTGCGGAAGGTGCGCCCGGCGTTGACGGCGCCAAAGGCGACAAGGGCAAAACCGGCGGCGATACGATCATTGTCGTTCCGCCACCTGCGCCACAACGCTGATCAACACGCGCAACAGTCCGACTGAGGCAGCGACCACGGCCAGAAGCCGTGGTCGCTGCCGCAATCGGATCCTGCCCCCCCCCGGGGTGTTGCCGGCGCGGGCGGCCAACCCAGGAATGCACAACACGTGGTGTCAAAATAACACAAAAGCACCGACAAAAAAAGGCA
>JANNGY010000305.1:0-3537 GCA_031404095.1 Betaproteobacteria bacterium
GTTTCATCATCCGGTCATTGGCGAAGCGGTGGTATTGGCTTATCCACATGGGACCGAGGGGTTGCCGCCCGTGGTCAACGTGGCCCATGATGGTCACTACCGGCGGCCGCACTTCCATGTCCGCCTCGGTGTGCGTGACCGCCTCACTGAGATATGCCTCGGGATCGTCGGCTTTTGCGGCCTTCGCAACGTGTCCAAGTTCGCCTACCAGGATCATGGCCGTTTCCTGGTCGAGCACTTGATTGATCGTCACCATCGAGCCCATCTTCATCATCGTCTTGATGACCTCGGCGGCCTTGATGGCCATTTTCTGCGCAAGCTCACCCACCGTAATGGTTTCCGGAACGAGCACCTCGCGAACCACCGGTTCGGTCGGTGCCTGAAAGTTGGTTGCGGCGTCGTCATCGTCGTGCCGATCCTTGCCACGGCGGCCGCGCCAGCCATCGCGTCCGCCGCTTGCATCGCCGCGAGTCTTGATCGTGCGCCGCTTGGCCATCTCGTCTTTCCAGGAGGTGGCGGGCTTGGCAGGTTTCTTGACTGCTTTCTTTTCTTCTTTCTCGCCCGGCTTCAGCACCGGCTTGTGCAGCGTACCCTCACTGGCCACCGCGTCTTTTTTCAGTACCACACGCTCGCCGATACGCGGGCGATTATCTGCGGCAGCATCGACGCCTGAAGGCGCCTCGGTGCCTTCAGCCTTGGCCGCAGCAATGTCTGCCGCTTCCTCGGATTTTGTCTTGCGACGTACCGCTTTCTTCGGCGCCGCGTCGGCTTCGGCGGCTGGCGCTGCTTCACTGGCTTCAGGCTCCTCACCGGCTTTCCGGGTGCGCTTTTTTGGCGGCGCCTTGGCTTTTTCTTCCGCCTGCTTTGCCAATAGCGCCGATTGGCGCTCTTCCTCGGCACGTCGCTTGGCGACTTCGACCTCGTTGAGGATCGGCTGCGGCGCCTCAACCGGCTTTTCCGCTTCGACGGCCTCGGCGGCCTTGTCCACCTTCACGAATGTCCGTTTCTTGCGGACTTCGACCTGAATGGTGCGGGCCTTGCCCGTTGCGTCAGATTTCTTGATCTCGCTGGTCTGCTTGCGCATCAGCGTGATTTTTTTCTTTTCTCCGGTGTGTCCGTGCGCCTCCTGCAAATAGGTCAAAAGGCGAGCCTTGTCATCTTCGGTCAACTTGTCGTCCGAAGCCTTCATGCTGACGCCCGCTGCCTTCAACTGATCGACCAACAGGTCTTCTGTGAGCTTCAGTTCCTTGGCAAATTGAGCAACGGTGGTTTGGGCCATTCGATTCCTATCGGGCAATACGTTAAGCGCTGTGCGCCATCTGCTACCGGCATTCCGGCACGATGAATTAATTCACCGCACTGTATTACTTGCCTTCCCCTTGGGCGAAGGCCCGGACGGGAGATCCGGTTCAAAAAAACTGCTTGCCGTTTCAACGGCTTCCCACGGGCGGACCAAGCCCGAATCTGTCAGGCTGTCTGCTCCGCAAACCACGGCGCACGCGCCGTCATGATCAACTGTTTGGCGCGCTCGGCTTCCATGCCGGTCAATTCGGTCAATTCATCGATCGCCAGGTCGGCCAGGTCTTCCATGGTACGAACGCCTTTCGCCGCAAGCATGTGCGCCGTTTCCTCGTCCATCCCTTCCATACCCAGCAAATCGTCCGCTGCCGTTTCCATCGTCTCTTCGGACTTGATGGCATCGGTGACGAGCGCGTCGCGCGCACGCCGCCGCAGTTCGTTCACGGTGTCTTCGTCAAAAGCCTCGATTTCCAGCATTTCGTTCATTGGCACGTAGGCAACTTCTTCGAGATTGCTGAATCCTTCGGCGATCAGGATCTGCGCGACTTCTTCGTCGACATCCAGCTTTTCGATGAACAACTGCTGGATGGCGCCATGTTCGGAATCGCGTTTCGTATTGGCTTCGGTTTCGGTCATGATATTCAACTGCCAACCGGTGAGTTCCGACGCAAGTCGGACGTTTTGCCCGAGCCGGCCGATGGCCTGCGCCAGTTGTTCCTCGTCAACCACCACATCCATGCTGTGCCGTTCTTCATCGACAATGATCGAGGAAACTTCGGCAGGCGCCAGCGCATTGATTACAAACTGGGCGGGGTCGGCGGACCAGAGAATGATGTCCACGCGTTCGCCAGCCAATTCCCCTGTCACGCCCTGCACGCGCGAACCGCGCATGCCGACACAGGTGCCGATCGGATCGATGCGCGGATCATTGGACTTCACGGCAATCTTCGCGCGCAATCCCGGGTCACGGGCCGCGGCCTTGATTTCGAGCAGGCCTTCTTCGATTTCCGGAACCTCAAGCTCGAACAGCACCTTGATGAACTCCGGCGAAATGCGCGACAGGACCAGTTGCGGACCGCGCAGGTTGCGGTCGACTTTCAGCAGGTAGGCGCGTACCCGGTCGCCCACCCGCAGATTTTCCTTGGGAATGGTCTGGTCGCGGGGAAGCAACGCTTCAATGCGCCCTGATTCGACGATGACATTGCCGCGCTCGATGCGCTTGATCGTTCCGGTCACCAGCTGTTCGTCGCGCGCCAGGAAATCGCTCAGGATCTGTTCGCGTTCGGCATCGCGAATCTTTTGCAGAATCACCTGCTTGGCGGTCTGCGCGCCGATGCGGCCGAAGTCAACGGCTTCAAGCGGCTCCTCGATAATGTCGCCAAGCTGCAGGTCTTCGCCGCGCTCGGGCGCATCGGTAATGGCGATCTGGCGCGCGGGTTCTTCGTGTTCCTCGTCCGGAACCACCACCCATTGGCGATATCCCTGGTATTCGCCGGTCTGGCGATCGATCTCGACGCGCACATCGGCTTCTTCCTGCAGGAACTTATCGGTAAATTTCTTCTTGGTGGCGGATGCCAGCGCCAGTTCCAGCGCGATAAAAATCGTCTCGCGCGGAACGTTCTTTTCCCGCGCCAGCGCATCCACCAACAACAATATTTCACGACTCATTTTTTTGTAACTCCTGGGTCATTTCGCGGCAACTCGCATTACCGGCGACGACGACAACTTGTAAGTACTTCAAATTTCCGGGATCAGGCGAGCCCGATCTATTTTTTCAATCGGAACCGTGATCAATTTGGCGCTCACGGGTTCCGCCACGCGCTTGCCTTTGCCTGTCGCCGGCGCCTTGCTACTGCCTTTGGGGCTGATTGGCGGGGACAGGGCTGCCTTGTCCGCGCTTTCATCCAGGCGAAATGCAATTACGCCGGTACCGACAGATTCGATGACACCCTCAAAGCGTTTGCGACTGTCGATCATGGTGTTGAGCTTTACTTTTGCTGCCCGTCCCATGAATCGCTGAAAATCCGCCATTTGTTTCAGCGGTCTATCCAGGCCGGGGGAAGACACCTCCAGGCGCTCAAACTCGACCGCCTCGACAGCAAACACCCGGCTCAGTTGATTGCTCACGGCCGCGCAATCCTCGACCGAAATTCCGTCCGGTCTATCTATGAAAACACGCAACAATCCGCGTGCGTTCCGATCAAAGTCCACCAACTCGTAACCGAGACCGCCGACCGT
>JANNGY010000306.1:0-2725 GCA_031404095.1 Betaproteobacteria bacterium
CACGGGGGAAGCTGCTTCATGCCCGCCAGATAGTGCTGGGCAGCCGCTACCACGCGCGCCTGCTTGGCCGGCGTGATACTGGCGGCGGGGCCGCCGAAATCGTTGCCCTTGCGCGATTGCCGCATGCGAACCTCGACAAACACCAGTGTGCCGCGCTCCCTCATGATCAGGTCGATCTCGCCAAACCGGCAGCGGTAATTTCGCGTCACCAGCGTCATGCCGTGGGCTGTCAGGAAAGTCTCAGCGACTCTTTCCGCGCTGTCGCCGGCTTGCTTGGTGGTGAACAGGCGGGTCAGTCCGGACATCATTCGACAGGTTTGTATAGCGCCGGCCGCCCGTCGCGCATCTCGCCCGACGCCAGCATGCGCACAAACTGGTGACCATCGAGCGTGATGCGGCCGGTCACGCCATCGAGCGGCGGAATGATTTTCGGTCTGTCAGGCCCACGATTGTCCGCGCCGACCACCAGTTGTGCCAGGCGCCAGGCATCGATGCCAAGCGCGTAAAGGCGCTCGTAGTCGATCGGCATCGGCTCGCTGGGCCGCGAGTAAGCCATCACCGCCGGATGATCGGGTTGCACGAACCAGGGCATCTCCATGAAGCGCACGCTTTCCAGATCCAGGTTGTCGACCGCATCGGCGCGCGGATCGATCGTCAGCGAGGTCGAAAACACCGGCATGCCGGTGGGCAGGTAGGGGCGGATAAAGCGCGCCATCTTGAGTTCGCTGGCGAGAAAGGTGACATCGGCGGTGGCTTTTTCGATGGCCGCCGTGAATCGGGTGCCGTCGCTCAAGTCGCCACTCACCGCGAGGCGCAACGCGATTTCGCCACCGAGGCGAATCCATTCCTTCTCAAAACTGTCCTGCACCCGCTTGGCGAGCGGCGTGCCCGCCGTCACCACCGCGACCCGGCGATAGCCGTCATTGGCGGCGGTGCGCGCCGCGAGCCGCGCTTCCCAATCGAGGTTGAGCGAGACGTAATAGAAACGTTCCGGGAGGTCGCCGTCATGGGGGCTTGCGCCCGCCCCGGCACCACCACCCGCCGGTGCGTTCAGCGCAAGACTCGGCACATAGCTCGATTCCCGCGCCATGACATTGGCGCCATCGCGTGTCACCCCGCCGACGATCGCCATCGCGCCGTCCGCCGCCGCGCGCCGATATTGCGTCGCCAATGCACCGGTATCGTCGTCCGCGCTGTAGATGCGAAAGGGCGGCGCGCCCTTGCCGTCGGCTTGGGCGCCGGCCAGAAAACCTTGCCTGACCGCATCGGCCACCTTGCCGAACGGTTTGGACCCGAGCGGCAGGATCAAGGCAATATGCGGCTGCAGTTTTTCCAGTGGTTTTGCCGGTTTTTCTTCGCGCGACTCATCCTTCGCGGAAGGTAACGTCGACGGCTGGACCAGGGCCACCGCGGCCGCCGGATCACTGGCCGGCACGCCCGCTGCCTGCGTGGAATCCGTGCGTGAGCCGGGCGCTGGCGCGCTTGCAGGTTTCACCCCTTGCGTCGACAATGCCTGGGCACAGCCGGTCAGCAACAGGAACGCTGCCGCCATCAGTCCGTTCATTACATGTCGTTCGACGCGCATCGCGCTACAGGAATCTTGAATCGTGATCTCCCGGCAGGAAGGCAAATTGGACAGTGCATTATATGTGGTTGCCACTCCCATCGGTAACCTCGGCGATATCACGCTGCGTGCGCTGGAGACGCTGAAAGCGGTCGACGTGATCGCCGCGGAAGACACCCGCATGACACGCAACCTGCTCAGTCATTTCGGTGTCAAGACACGCCTGATCGCGGTGCACGAGCACAACGAACGCAACGCCGCTGCCGGCATCGTCAATTTGCTGCAACAGGGTCAGGCGGTCGCGCTGGTGACCGACGCCGGAACGCCGGCCGTGTCCGACCCCGGTGCGAAGGTGGTCGCGGCGGTGCATGCGGCCGGTTTGAAAGTGGTGCCGATACCCGGCCCCTCCGCGTTGATCGCCGCGATTTCCGCCAGCGGCGAGGGCGAGCATGGCTTTGCGTTCCACGGTTTCCTGCCGGCCACGGCGGGTGAACGAAAACGTGTCCTGGCCGGGCTGGTGGCGTCAACCGGGACGCTCGTGTTCTATGAATCGCCGCATCGAATCGTCGAATGTGTTGCCGCGTTGCACGAAGCCTTCGCCGACACGCGCGAGCTTGTCATCTGCCGCGAACTCACCAAAAAGTTCGAAACCATTCATCGATTGAAGCTGCCCGAGGCCGTGGCGTGGCTTGACGCGGATGACAATAATCGCCGCGGCGAATTCGTACTGATACTGTCAAGACCAAGCATGGGCGCGGCTTCCGAGGCAGAAATTGCCCAGGAACAAGCACTGGAGCGGACTTTGACTATTTTATGCTCTGAATTGCCGCTGAAACAAGCCGTCGCGCTCGCGGTGAAACTGACCGGCGAAAAAAAGAACAAGGTTTATGATTTGGCGTTGGCGATAAAGGCCGCGCCAGACGCGCCTGCACCCGCGACGCTTGATACGCAGGCTCGGGAAGGATCCGCGTAGGTCGCGTTGCCGAAAGCTACCTGACATCGTTAATCAGCAAGATGATGGCGAGTCAGGTAGCCTGCGGCAACCTGACCTGCCGCCTCTGAGCGTTGCGCCATCTCGTGTAGTGCTTCGTATTTAATGCGACTTAAGTTCATTTTCACCACCTCGCTCCTTCCCCCATTTTCATGGGGGAAGGAGGCACA